>CABWZU010000008.1:0-32366 GCA_902510115.1 uncultured Gammaproteobacteria bacterium
TGAACTTGCTAGCGGCATTACAATTCGCCGAAACCGCATCCCCCAACTTGCACCAGCCACCTCTGCCGCCTCTTCAAGCTCCTTGCCAATTTGCGTTACCGCAGTAACCCCTGTTTTTACCGAATAAGGAAGTCTGCTGACTACCGAGATCAGGACCAAAAGAGTAAAAGTTCCATATAATGCAGGTATCGGCCCCACAGGTTCTGCAAACAAAGTCAAATACATTGCCCCAAAGGCAATTGTTGGGAATAAGAATGGAATGAAAGCAATCTGATCAAGTGCATTGGCTAATGGGTTATCCGATCTTCTCACAACAATGTATGCAATGATGAGTCCAATAATCGATGCAATTACTGCTGATAGTGATGCTAGTTTCAAAGTATTCCATGTGGCTCCAATAATATTGTTATTATGAAAAACTCCGGGCTCTCCAAAAGCTATATCTGGGTTAGATGTGCCAGTCCAAAAATGCCATGTTAAATTCTCTAGACCATAAAAACCATCAATCAACATAATAGACTGGACGGCCAAAAGGATTAAAGGAAGAATTCCAACAATAAATGCAAACAAAGCTACAGTAATAAAAACTGGCCATCGCCATTGCCCGAGGTTAACTTCTCTGCTTCGAAAACCCTTACCACCAATAGTTTCAAATCTGCTTGATTTCTTTTTGATGAATCGATTAGAAAGCCAAATAGAAATTAAAGATATGACAATTAAGATTACTGCTAAGACAAAAGCTAAAGAATCTAGCCCAAGAGCTAGATTGGCATAAACCATTGTGGCAACTGTATGGAACTGAACTGGAGCGCCCAATAAAAAAGGTAGAGCAAACTGCCCAATAGTTTTTCCAAAAGTCAAAATAAAGGCTGCTACAAAAGCAGGTGCGACCACTGGAAAAGTTATTTTACGTAATATCGTCAGCTTTCCAGCGCCTGAAATAAGTGCACTTTCCTCCATCTGAGAATCAATCGTAGCTAGTGCGCCAGCAACTAAAAGATAGGCAAATGGGAAATAATGTATGGCGAGTGTAATTGAAATTGGAACTGTTCCATATGAGAGCCACTCGGGCGGTGCAACTCCTAATATAGATTCATAAAGTCCAGGCTGGCCACCTACTTTTGGACTTCGAAATACAGTCTCCCAAGCTAATGCAATTGCAAAAGATGGAATAATATATGGGAGCGTAAGTACGGGTTGAAGCCAAGCTTTTCCTGGCATATTTGATCTTACTACACACCACGCCAAAACTCCGCCGGCTGAGAGTGCTAGAATAGTTGAAATAACCCCTGTAATGAGTGTATTGAGTAAGGGACTATATAGCATTTTTTCTGAAATAGGGCTAGCCGTTGCCTGAAGCCAATGAAACCAAGTGAATTCACCAGGCACTGCATCTCTTGACAAACGCCTGTCACCTTCGCCCCATGTAAGTGTCTCAAGCACTAACTGGAAAAATGGCCACAAAACTAAATAGGCTAGAACCATCAAAAGGACAGCAAGCGCTATATTTACAGGATTTAGTAGTAGTCTTCGAATAGCTGAATCAATCCATTTTTTTTGTGAAGTTAAATTACTCATCTATTTTTTATCATTTTCTAGAAAATTAGCTCGCAGATGCTGTAATGACTCTACTCCTCTTACAGCTTTTTTAGATTTTTTGTGTAAAAGGGTCATAGCTAAAGCTTCACAAACAAGCATTGGGCCAGACCGAAGCTGCATCACTCCCTCTTTAGGTCGACTGACACTCAATACCATGTCTGGCTTTGGTCTTGCAGTTAAGATGGTTGAATCTCCAATAGCAATCGAATGAGCACCGATACTTTTTGCGCTTTTTATTAGGGCAGAGTAACCTGATGGGAGAGAGTTAATTGACTGGAAGCCAAAAACGACTATTGCGTCCCCTTCTTGGATTCCAATTAGTTGCTCTGCAAGGTCTCTCCTTTGCAAATTTAAAGCGACTCGACACTGAATACCTGACCTTCTCAATCTCCGTTCAAAATGTGTTATTAGAGGAGCTGCACTTCCCCTACCAACTAAAAAAATACTCCTAGATTTATATATTTTATTAACCACATCGTCAATTTGACTCTGAGAAACTGAGTTTGATATAGCAGCAATTGCAGCAATTTCACTCTCAATAAGTTCAGCAAGGTTTGAGCCTTTTTCAATGAGATCGATACGTTGTTTAATCTTATCTGTGGCTGTTTTTTTATACTCAAAATCTTGCCTTAACTTTTGACGCATATCTGGAAAACCATCAAACCCAAGCTTTCTAGCAAGTCGAACAACAGTTGAGGCATGGACCGCTGCTTTGGATGCAAGTTCGGCTGAAGATAGATATACAGCCTCTGATGGCTCACCAAGAACAATACTTATTAATTCCTTATCAGAATCGGATAGCTTTCCTTCATAAGTCTCAACTAATGACTCAAAACTTTGTTGAATTTCAAAAGACATAGTTTATTAATCCATTTTTGCAATAATTATAGCATGATTTATTTTTTTGCAATAATTATTGCATAAATTCTAACTCTATGGTATAAGAAATCTGTAAGTGATTAAAAATAATAAATTTAGTAAAAAATTAATTATAAGACAAACTTAAAAAGGAGAATATAAAATGAAAAAAATAGCAACACTTAGCGTATTTGCTTTAACAATAGGTTTAGCATTTACCTCCACTGGATTAGTTCATGCTGATACAGCATGGCAAAAAAAAGCAGGTATTGGTAAATATGCGCCAGATCAACAAAATTGGGAGGCAATTGAAGCTGCTGCTCGTGAGGAAGGAGAGGTAGTAATTTACTCTGTATCTTCACGTATCGCAAAATTAGTGGATGGGTTTAAAGAGCGTTATGGTATTGATATTATTGGATATGATATAGCCTCAGATCTTCAACTCGAAAAACTTTCGCGCGAACATCGAGCAGGTGTTCATTCAGTGGACGTCTTATTTAATTCAGAATCATCAATTCTGCTTAACGAAGCCTTACCTAAAGAGCTAGTTTGGAACTTTATTCCAGATAGTGTAGCTAGTGATTTAGATGCTGGTGAATTGAACCCTTTACTTATCCAGCGTCATTCAAGTCGAATTGTATACTACAACACAGCTGTTCATCCAGATGGTGCACCAATTGACTCACTGTGGGATATGACTCGTGATGAATGGAAGGGTCGTGTTCTTTTGCCTAGCCCACTTGAAGACAGCTTGTCTGCTAACTTTATTCAAACAGTCTTAAATAACTCTGACGAAATGGCAGCTGCTTATAAAAGAGAGTTTGGAGAAGATATAACCTTTTCTGAGGATGTGATTGAAGCAGTTGAAGAGAACGCTACAGTAGATAGCCCAGATGCCTCGATGGAATGGCTCTATAGATTTTTAAACAATGAGCCAGTATTTCAAGGTTCAACGACAAAAATCTTTAAAAACGTTGGTGATGTTACGCAAGAGAAACCACCTATTGGAATTACTACGTTTTCAAAACTTCGTAAAAATAAAGAAGGAGTTTATTCTTCAGGACCAGCATATGATCTTGATCCAGCATTTGGTGTAACTTATCCAACAGCATTAATGATAGCTGATATGGCACCGCACCCAAATGCAGCAAAACTTTTAATCCGCTACATGATGGAGGAAGATGGCTTTAAACCATGGAATGAGCCGGGAGACTATGCTGCGCGTTCAAACCTTGAGGCTAAGCAATTAGAAAAATTTGACTTACCTGCCTTCGGAGATCTTGGTCTATGGCCAGTTGATCCGGAAGAAATATATTATTCTAAGTTTGGCTTCCTAGCAATGTACCTTGCTTTGATGCCTTAAAACACCGCAATATTCGCCCTGATTAGAGATTAATCAGGGCGATTAATACTCATTAAATATTAGATTTATCCTCAAATAAATAAGGAATTATTGTGCCACTAAAAACCATACTTTTTGATGCAGGTGATATTCTATATAACAAGCCTAACCGTAAATCCTCTGTAATAAGATTTCTTACTGAGCGTGGATATTCAGCCCCACTTGAAAATGATCCAGTAGAGAAAGCAAAACGAAGAGATGCGCATGCAGGTCGAATAGAAACTAATTCATTTTTTGAATGGTTAATGAAACATTACGGCGTAACAAATTCATCAGATTTTGCTGATGGAATTGAATTATTAAAAAAACAACAAAGTGACGTTCATTTTTTTGAAGGGGTTCCTGAAACGCTTCATGAATTAAAAAGAAAAGGTTTTAGGCTTGGAATTGTAACAAATACATTTAACTCAAGACAAGAAAAAAATACCTGGTTTAAAACTGTTGGTATTGATGATATTTGGGATTCATATGCAGACTCATTCGAACTTCAAGTTACTAAGCCTGACCCTAAAATTTATTTAGCTGCGTTAGAGCCACTTAACGAAAGCCCAGAGAACGCAGCATTTGTTGGGCATGCTAAAATTGAGATTGATGGCGCCAAAGCCATTGGACTGACTACAATTATTTTTAATCCTGACCCTGATTGCAAAGAAGCTGATTTTAAAATTGAGAAATTCAATGATTTATTAAAAATTCCCCCAGTTATAAATTCAATCTAATCTGAAAAAAATTTAAATCTAACTTCCCTATTCAAGTGTTTTGCTTCAATCTTGTTTCGAGCATTTCACCTGATGCAAATAAAATTGGATAAGCTATTGATGATAACAAGCTATTAACTCTTTTGTAGTCTCGAACAACATCAATATGCATTGAACTTGTTTCCAAACTGTCGGCTACCCCTTTACCAATTCGTTGCAAATGTTTAGAGACAGACCTCTTTTCAAGTTTATGAAGCTGCTGCTTCTTTTCATATAAAACTCTTGCTAGTTCGCAATCATTTGAGACGAATGTATTGATTGCTAAATCATAGTTCGCACAGACTTCCTCATGAATCGATATGATTTCACTAAACCCTTCTTTAGAAAAATGGATATGTTTAGCAATTTTTCTTCCTGAAATCTCCATTAAACTGTTATTTACAATGTCACCAATATGCTCCATATTCGTTGTAAAGTTTAGAATATTTAGTGCTTGTTGACTCTCTTTTGGTGAAAGCTCCTCTTGTAAGATTCTTGCAATATAAAGCTTAATTGAGTCATAAAAGTCATCAACAGTATCCTCATTTTTAATAATTTCATGGCGAAGAGCCTCATTATCATTTTTGATAACCGCAAGAGAGGATACAACCATGCTCTGTGAAACTTCAGCCATTCTTAGTGCCTCTCTTTTTGCATTGGCAAGAGATACTGCTGGCATAGAGAAATCATCTGATTCAAGAATATTGTGTTTATTTAATTGATCCTCAATTTTGTTTTCAGAAAATAAACCCAAAGAAAGAGCAAGAAACTGTTTTGAAAAGATAATGCCAATAATTGCTACAAATAAATTTAATGTGAGGTGATAAATAGCTGGAACTAATTCAGCAGATAGATAAGCAATTGAAAAATCAGAAAATACAGAAACAAATGGATAAAAAAGAATAATGCAAAGCGACCTAACTAACAAGTTCGCTATTATTGGATTTTTCTCTAATTCAGAGGAGTTCCAACTTGAAATAAGAGGCAACATTCCACTTCCAAGGTTAGCACCCAACACAAGATACAAACCTTCATTCAACCCTATAACTCCGGTAGCTAAAAAACTAACCGATAGTAAAACTATAGCCAAGCTTGAATAAGACAAATATGTCAATACTAGGGCCAACAATAGGAAGAATACTGGCTGGTTATTAAATACTTCAAGGAGAGATTTAAATTCTCTTAATTCGGCCAAACCTCCTGCTGTTGATGAAATTAAAATTAGCGCAAATAGAATCAAGCCAAGGCCACTAACTGCTCGAAAAACATTTTGGCGTTTGTTTTCCTTAGAGGCAATAAAACCAAAAATACCAACTGCGAGCAAAAAAGGCGCAAGAGTTGTGAATTTCTGGGATGCAATTAGAACAGCAACAGAGGTTCCAATATCAGCACCCAGCATAGTAATAAATGCAGTACCAACTCCTATAAGGCTTTGACCTGCAAAAGAGGCAGAAATTAATACAGCCGCTGTACTACTTTGCAATAGTGCAGCAACAATTAGTCCAGATAAAAATGCGGGAATTATTTTGCCCTCAGAGCGACGAGCAAATCTTTTGATATTAGTTCCATATGAGCGCATAACACCAGTTCGAACCATTCTAAGGCCCCACAAAAGCAAAGCTATCGATCCTAAGAGTTCAATAAGGAGCGTCATACTGTTTCAACCATTTTGCTTTTTAGTTCATCATTTTTTGATTGACTATTAGCTTTGAAAAAATCAAGATATTGATCTAGTTGTGTAACTTCATCTTTGGAAAAAGATAGCCCAAGTTTAGATCTTCTGAACAATATATCATCTGAAGTTCGAGACCATTCTTCTTGAATTAAATAATTAACCTCTCTTTCATAAAGACCTGAGCCAAAATGCTTTCCTAGCGCGTCTATATTTGCTGCATCACCAAAAATATCAAAAGAAATAGTGCCATAAGAACGCACCAATCGCTTAAGAGTCTCTTGAGTCAAAAATGTATATTTCGTTTGAAGTTTATTTTGCAAATCCAACTGACCATCAACATCTATGTCTCCTCCAGGAAGGGAAGAATGGCTAGTCCAAGGATCGCCTTTACTTCCAAGAAACTCTTCGACATGGTTAAGGATAGACTCTGACAGACGACGATAGGTTGTAATTTTTCCTCCAAAGATATTGATCATAAGGGATGATTCGCTCTGTTCAGCCTTAATTACGTAGTCACGAGTGGCTTCTTGAGCTGCACTTGCACCATCGTCATAAAGAGGCCTTACTCCAGAATAACTCCAAACTATATCTTCAAGACCAATTTCTGTATTTAAATACTCATTAGCTGATTCACAGATATAAAGCTTCTCCTCTTCACTGATCTCAACATTTCCAGCTGATTGCCCATGGTCAATATCTGTAGTTCCAATCAGAGTATATTTATCTTCATATGGAATCATAAAAAAGATTCGATTATCATTATTTTGGCATATATATGATCTGTCATGATCAAAAAGCTTGTTTACAACAATGTGGCTACCTCTCACGAGTCGAACATTTTTTTGAGTTATTTCTTTTAAACGAGCTATTTAATAAATCATCGACCCAAGGTCCAGAAGCATTAATAAAACACTTTGCTTTAAATATATTCTGCTTCCCGTCAATTGAATCAGTAGTTGTTATTAACCAAAATCCGTCTGACTTTTCAACTTTTGTAACTTTACAATAATTTTGTATTTTTGCACCTTTCAAAGATGCATCAACAGCATTTAATATTACTAGCCTTGAATCATCCACCCAACAATCAGAATACTCATAGCCAAACTTAAAATTACTCTTCAGAGGGCTACCAAATTCACTCTTATTAAGTTTTACATGGCTAGTTCCTGGTAATATTTTTCTAAAACCTAAATGATCATAAAGAAACAAGCCTAACCTTAAAAGCCAAGCAGGTCTCATACCTTTTGAGTGAGGCAAAATAAATCTCATCGGCCAAATGATATGAGGTGCCATTTTAAGAAGCACTTCACGCTCTTTCAAAGACTCTTGAACCAAGCGGAATTTATAGTGCTCTAGATACCTTAAGCCGCCATGAATTAATTTGGTTGAATTAGATGACGTACCAGATGCAAAGTCATTCATTTCACATAAACAGACTGAATATCCTCTTCCTGCAGCATCTCGAGCTACACCAATGCCATTTATACCTCCACCAGCTATAAAAACATCATAAACTTGTTCAGTTTCAATTTTCTGTTTTTGATCTTTCATATTCTTAATAAATCTATGTGACTTTCAAAAATTAAATGAGTATTTTAAAGTCTTACTCAGGACTAGGAAAAATTAGAACTATTAGGGTAAAACGGGTGTGTTTCACCAAAATGACCTATTGGAATAGTATGCGTCATTATTCCGCCTCGCATTTCATGCAATAAAAATGCACCAGGCTCTCTGATTAGACTATGAGGAGCATCTTCGCGAAAATCCATATTGACACAATGTGATGTACCTGGTGAAATTTGACAGATCACACTTCCAAAAAAAGCGTTAATATTTCGATGCATGTGGCCACAAACCAGTTTTAATTCACCTGGGAATTCAGAAAGTATGGTTTTCAATTTTTCGCATTCACGAAGATTATATTTATCCATTGTTTTCATTCCAGTTAGAATGGGAGGGTGATGAATAGCAACAATGACTGACTTGTTATTTAAATCGGCTAATTTATCTTGCAAATAGCTAAGAGACTTATCAGATAAGTTTCCATAGTCTTGGTCGATAATATTTGTATCTAAAGCAATTAAAGCAAGGTCTGTAAATTCAGCAGTCCAATTAATTGGGCCAGATTTGGGCATCCAATCTTGGTCAGAAAAGCTTGCTCTCATTACATTCACATTATCATGATTTCCAGGTATCACACGATATGGGATCTTAAGTGGCTCCATAATATCGCGAAAGCGTTGATACTCTTCTGTGGTCCCATAATCAGTCAAATCACCAGTTACAATTGCCATATCAATAGGCCCAATATTGGGCAGAATTCGGTTAATAGTCTCTACACATGACTTTAAAGGCGCTGAGGTTTCAACTTGGCCATATGCTAGTTCTCCCTCAGGCACAATATGAGGATCAGAAAGTTGAATAATTCTAGTCACTCTAAGATTGTTCCTTCGGGCAAGAGTATTAAAGCATCAGGTTTAATAGCAACCTTTACTGTTTGGCCAACTAAGGGAGCATTATGATCAGTTAAAATCGATGTGAGTAAATTGGGCATAATCCCTTTAACCCCAACTCGGTAATGCGTGCCAAGAAAGGTTACTGTTTCGACTTGACCTGAGAGTGAACCACTTTCATTTATGTGTACGTCCTCAGCCCGAACATATACATTATAACCCGAACTGTCACTTGGTAATTTCAGAGTGCCGCCTTCTAGCATCAGTTCATTGCCTGAGCTTTTCCCATCAAGATGCATTGCATTACCAACAAAGCCTGCCACAAAGGCAGAATTTGGATTGCGATAGAGCTCCTCTGGTGTTCCACTTTGAACAATAGAGCCATTGGACATCACTGCAACACGATCCGCGATAGCCATAGCCTCATCCTGATCATGGGTAACAAAAATCGCTGTGATTTCGAAATCGCGAAGAAGGATAGCCAATTCATCTCGAAGATCTTCACGCATTGCTGCATCAAGAGCTGAGAGTGGCTCATCTAACAACAATACTCTGGGACGCGGTGCAATTGCACGAGCTAAGGCTACGCGTTGGCGCTGCCCACCTGAAAGCTGACTAACCGCCCGAGCTGAGAAATCTTGAAGTTGGCACATTTCCAAAACCTCATTGACTCGAGAATCAATTTCAAGTTTTGAGAGCTTTTGAATTTTCAGGCCATAACCAATGTTTGCTCGAACTGACATATTTGGAAATAGAGCGTAAGACTGAAAGACCATACCAACCTTTCGTCTTTCTACAGGCAATGAGGTTACGTTATCATCATCAAACCAGATTTCGCTTCCAGGATTCGAAGTCTCCAGGCCTGAGATTATTCTGAGTAAAGTAGTTTTGCCACAACCAGAAGGACCAAGAAGTGAGACTATCTCTCCAGTTTTAACAGTCAGTTCTGTTGGAAGTAGTGCTTTTGTTCCATCGGGAAAGGTTTTAGCAGCATTATTTAGTCGAATTGTCATAAGGTGATCCTTTGTGCGCGAGCTGAGGCCCATTGCATGGCCATCAATAGCGGTACGATAAGTATAAAAAATACAAGTGTATATGCAGATGCAATTTCAAGTCGCATTGAAGCATAACTGTCAGCCAGTCCCACTGGCAACGTTTTAAGGTATGGAGTATGTAACATCCATGTAATATTGAATTCACCGATAGAAAGCGTCACAACTGTTAGTGCTCCAGCTAGAATACCCGGCATTGCATTTGGCACCACAATGTCCCGAAATCTTTCCCAAGGAGATGCACCAAGAGAGGCTGCGCCTTCTTCAAGTGTTTTTAGATCCATAGATGCCAAAACCGCTAGAATAGAGCGAACCATAAATGGAAGCGTATAAAGCACATGACCAACAAGAATAAATGTCCAGGAAATTCGAAACCCCTTCATTGAACCGTAAAGCTGCAGAAGTGCTAATGCAATTGCCAGACCAGGAACAGCAAGCGGAAGAGATATGAATTCTTCCAAAATACGTGATAACCAGCCAGGGTGACGAGCTAATCCATAGGCAGCTGGTAATCCAATAATAAGCGTCACAATTAAGCAAGCAATAGCAAGCCACATCGACAGAAGAATACTTTCTGCATAAAGTTCCCAGACTTTAAACACCCACTTAAGCGTAAGTCCAGAAGAGATACCCTTAAAGTAGTTCGCAGTGACACCTGCCAGAACAGACAAAATCATAGGAACGAACAGAAAAGCACAAGCAGCTAGAGTGACTACAAGTTGCAATATTTTAGTTTTTGATTTAAACATATTAACCACCTGCCGCAACAGTTGAGCCTGAAAGACTTCGAGCAATCAGCAAAAGTATCCATGTGACAACTCCCAGTACAATTGATAGAGCGGCTGCCATAGCAATATTTGCTGATAATGTGAATTCTGTATAAATCACCATCGGTATTACATCAATGTCAGTTGCAAGTGTGAAAGCTGTTCCAAAAGCACCCATAGCTGTTGCAAAGGCTATTGCACCTGCTGCAATTAATGAAGGCATGAGACCTGGTAGGATAACATCAACTACAACGCGGTATGATGATGCCCCCATTGTTCGTGCAGCTTCCTCCAGCGAGGTATCCAGCTTTTCAGCTGCTGCCATAACTGTTAATAATACACGTGGTATTGAAAAATAAAGATAACCCAAAAACAATCCAATCACCGAGTAAGCAAAGACAACATGTCCCGGTGTGAGCTGGTTGACTAGCCCCTGACGACCCCCTAGTAGAATAATTAGAAAACCGATAACCACCCCAGGAAAGGCTAATGGAAGCGTCATAATAGAAAGCAAGGTTCCACGCCCCTTAAATTGGTTTCGTGACAAGAACATTCCCGCAGTTGTTGATACAGCTAGTGCAGCAAAAGTAGTTGCAAGTGATACCAATACCGTTAGAACCAGGGTATTGATGTAGCGAGGTTTATGAAGTATCTCAAGATAGATAGACCATCCTATATCACTCTCTCCAGAAGCAAGAAATAAGCGCATCAGGGGTAATGCAAGAAAGACAATGGAAAATATTAAGAGTGGCGTGAGACACAGAAGTACAAAAGTTCGATTTGTCATAGTTTAGATTAGAGCCGGATATGTATCCGGCTCTTTTTTATAAAATGTTACTTAACTTCAGAAAGGTACCTTTCTCCAAATGAAGACTGTACTTTTTCCATCTTTGCGTAATCCACTGCGTAAGCACGCTCATAATCACTAGCTGGCAGGAATTTAGAAGCTACATCAGCTGGCAATTTAACCGGACGAGCAGGTTGAAGATATGCATTCGTCCAAATGGCCTGACCTTTATCAGATAGGATAAAGTCTAGAACACGCTTACCAAGATCTGGATGCGGTCCATTATTTACTAGGCTCATTACGTACGGAACACGAACCGAACCTTCACATGGCAGGACAAACTCAAAATTCCCATCCTCTTCGTATTTTCCACGATAGGCGTTGAAATCATAGTCAAATAGAATTGGAATCTCACCCGACACTACACGTGCATATGAAGTTTGCTTTGGAACGATAGGCGAATTTTCAGCAAGATCATTGAAATACTTTATCGCAGGATCGAAATTATCCAAATCGCCACCAAATGCCATGTTTGCTGCTACTGCACCCGCATAACCAACAAAAGCTGATGATGGATCAAGATAGCCAACCATTCCTTTGTATTCAGATTTTGTCAGATCAGCGAAACATTGGGGAACAGCTGCTCCACCAAGCGCATCAACATTTACGAAAAAACCTAATGTGCCGTAGTGAATTGCAAACCACTTTCCATCAGGGTCTTTTAATCCATCTGGAACCTCGTCAAATAATGCAGGTTTGTAAGCAGTGGCAACCCCCTCATTACCGGCCTTGATACCAGTAGTAACACCATAATAAGCAACATCAGCAATTGGATTATTTCTCTCAGCTAACAACTGACTAAGTGTCTGACCAGAGTTTTTATTATCATGAGGCATCTGAATATCAATCTCTTTATCAATCGCTTTAAGCATTGATGCCCAATCAGCCCATTGTGGTGGGCAGTTATAACATACTGCATCTTTAGCAATTGCTGGCGACACATAAGTCATCGCCATAGTTGCCAATAAGACACTGAGTATGCTTTTTAAACGCATATTTAATACTTTCATTTTTACTCCTTTTATTTATCTTCTGCCAAAATTAGCAGTATAATTTTGTTTGTTTTCTTTCATATTCGAACAAACAAGCATTAATTATATACATAAAAATGTTCATAAACGAACATTTACAAACAAATTAAATAAAATATTACGCAAAACGAAATAAAATTAACATTGTGATATGAAGTGAATGGTTTAATTTATCTCATTATTGAAGTTCATCTTTTGCCAAAACTATCTCAATGTTATTAGCATTACATATTTCAATTATTTCAGGAGAAGGTAGATTGTTAGTGACCAAAATATCGACTTCAGAAATATTACTAATTACCATTGGAGCAGATCGCTCAAACTTGGTATCATCAGCAACAAGTATTAATTTTCGACAACTCTCAAATATTGCTCTTGAGACAATAACTTCTCTTCGATCAAAATCCATCAATAATCCATCATTACCTATAGCTGCAACTCCTACAACCGCATAATCTACTTTGAATTGCCTAATAAAATAAGTTGGATCTTCTCCAATAACAGCTGAATCAGCCTTTCGAACTTTTCCACCAGCTAACCAAACTTTAGCATCATCAGAGTGAGAAAAGATATTAACAATATTTACATTATTTGTAATTACTTTCAGTCCTTTGTGGGATAGAAGTAATTCAGCTACTCTTTCTGTTGTCGTTCCAATGTTCAAAATAACAGATGAATCATTAGGAATAATTTTAGCAACGGCATTTGCAATTTTACTTTTTTCATCACTGGCTAAATTTTTTCTAGAGTTATAAGCAAAGTTTTTTACTCCAGAAGAGTAGTAAGCACCCCCATGAGTTCGTACTAAAAATTCATTGTCGCTCAAATAGTTTATGTCACGGCGTATGGTTTGTTGAGTGACTGAAAACTCTGTAGCCAAACTTTCAACGCTAACATAACCTTGCTTTTCTGCAAAAGAAAGTATGTCATTTTGACGCTTGTTTAATTGTTTGTTAGCTTCTTTCATAAAAAATAAGTTTTAAATTAATATTCTACCATTTAATTGCTTTTTAAAAATTTTTGACATTTATTTTTTATCAATTATGAGATCTGCAAGCTCAACAAACCCATCACCTGAAAAATTTGAAGTAATGTATTTAGGCGAGTTTTCAATATTGTTCATTAATTCTTTTACATTAGCGACTCCAACAGAATTATTAAAGAAACCAAACATCAATGAATCATTGGGCGAGTCTCCGATAAATATTACATTATTCTGAATTTCAGCATCATTCAAACCAAAGCTTTCTCTTAGAACTTTTAAACTTGTAGAAAGTTTATTGTGACTACCAATCCAACAATTAACATGTATGGAACTTATCTTGGCTACCGCCCCGTTTTGTTCTGCAATTTGAACAATTTCGTTAATCTTATTTTGAGGTAGTTTAGGAACATCTTCGGCAAAATCAATTGCTAAGTCAGTGATACGATACTCTTGATCAGACGCCTCAGCAGTTCCTGGAACAGATTCAAGAATTGTTTTTTTAATTTGATTAAGAACTGTGAAATTTTCTCTTCTTTCATCCTCAGTTTGACTATATGAATTGTTCATTTTTTTACTGGCATGATCATAGCTAAAGAAGAAAGCTCCATTTTCGCCAACAATACCATCAACTGGCCACATTCTGGCAATGTGATCACACCATCCTGCGCATCGACCAGTCACAGGAATCACACTATATCCGTTATCAGATAATCTTTCCATAGCCTCATAGGCATTACTCTTTAATCTTCCATCTGAGGTTAAAGTGTCATCAATATCTGTAAGAATGAACTTGATATCTTGCAACTGAGATAATGACATTGTTGACAGATTTTTCATTAAGACTCCTCAAAATTAATAATTAAATAATTAGGCTTTGCAAAATGATCAAAGCGAACATATATATTTTCATATGAACATATATATGTTTATTTTAGCATGATATAGACTATTTTGAAGCTCAAAAATAGAAAAATATTCAAATGATTGATTTTTATTGTTCATTTTTATAATTTTATGTTAGAATTATAGTTCAAATGAACAATTTGGAGTTATGAATGGATTTAACTGCTAGACAAGCAGAGATTTCTGACCTGTTGCGTCAAGAGGAGTTTATTACCGTTGAAAGCCTTGCGGATAAGTTTAATGTAACCTCTCAAACTGTCAGAAGAGACATCAATGCTCTTTGTGATTACGGCCAAGCAAGGAGAAGGCATGGTGGAGTAGAACCATTATCTACCGATGGGAATCTTGCCTATGGAACTAGACAAGTTCTTAATCGAGTTGCTAAGAGATCAATTGCAAAAGAGGTTGCCAAACTAATTCCTAACGGAAGCTCTATATCACTTGGTATCGGTACTACTCCAGAAATGGTAGTTCGATCATTGTTAAAACACAAAAATTTAAAAATTTATACCAATAACTTAATCATTGCACAAACTGCAAGCATGAACTCAAGTTTTGAAGTTTATTGCTCTGGCGGAAGAATAAGAAGTGGTGACTTTGATATGGTAGGAAGCCCAGTAGAAAACTTCTTTAACTCATACAAGACCGACTTTGGGATCTTTGGTGTTGCTGGAGTTGATCTGGATGGAGCATTACTTGACTTCTCAGATGAGGAAGTACAAATCAGAAGAGTTATTCTAGATAATTGCCGTGAAAGCCTTCTAGTTCTAGATCATGAGAAATTTGGCCGTGTTGCTCATGTCCGTGGTGGTCAAATTCAAGAAGTAACGAAAGTCTTTTGTGATCAAAGCCCTCCATCTGAAATCACTCAAATTATTGATGACTCAGAGGCAGAATATGTAGTTTGTGATAAGGAGTTAATGTGAGTGCAATTGAAGTAAAAAATCTTTCAAGAAGTTATGGTGATATAGATGCGGTCAAAGATGTATCGTTCACTGTCCCTGAAAAATCCTTCACCGTGCTTCTTGGACCTTCAGGATGCGGTAAATCAACCATTCTTAAGATGTTGTCGGGACTTGAACAGGTCAGTCATGGCACTATTAATATCGGCGGAGGAGATGTGACTGATGTAGAAGCCTCAAAAAGAGGCGTATCTATGGTGTTTCAGTCATATGCCTTATTCCCTCATTTGAATGTTAAAGAAAATATACAATTTGGCCTCAAAGTTCGCAAAGTTCCTGCTGAAGAACGAGAAAAAAAGGTGGCAGAAGCAGCTCAGGTTGTTGGCCTGACAGAGTTACTTGATCGGAAGCCCGCAAATCTTTCAGGTGGTCAGCGACAAAGGGTTGCATTAGCGCGCTCTATTGTATCTGATCAGTCTGTTTGCCTTATGGATGAGCCATTATCCAATCTAGATTCAAAACTGCGAGCAGAAATGCGAGATGAAATAAGAGACTTACAAAAAAGATTGGGGTTAACTGTGGTTTATGTAACTCACGACCAGGTTGAGGCTATGTCTATGGCAGACCAAATTATTCTTCTTAAATTAGGAGAAATTGTTCAAGTTGGTGCACCTGAGGAAATTTATAATTCACCAAATAGCGTCTTTAGTGCTCAATTCATTGGCCTTCCGCCAATGAATATTTTAAATTTAAATGAAATAGATGTCTCAAGCTTAGATTCAAAAATCTATTCAGCAGTAGACTCAAATAAAAATATTAAAGATATTGGAGTAAGGCCTGAGCACATAGTGTTCTCAAAAAAGGGCCTTCCAGTTGTGGTGAAAAGTATTGACTACTTCGGTGGTGAAACTGTATTCAAGCTAACTCATCAAGAAAAAGACTTTTTTCTTCGTGAGCCCAGGCAACCAAAAATTCAACTAGGGGAAAAGCTAAACGTTAGCTGGAACCTGGATGATATGTATTTGTTTGATAAAAATGATCAGCGCTTAAAGTCGTAGGAGCGCCTATCAATAACAAATGTTTAACACTACGATTAAATAGGAGAAAGAAATGAAAAAAATGTTTACTAAAATTTCCTATTGCTTAACTGTTGCACTTGGTATATCTATGATTTCAAGTGCAGCTATTGCAAAAACGGAATTAACAATGTACTACCCTATCGCTGTCGGTGGCAAGCTAACTCAAGCCGTTGATTCGATAGTTGCAGACTTTATGGCAGAAAACCCTGACATTGAAGTTAATGCAATTTATTCTGGTAACTATGACGATACAAGAATTAAAGCTCTTGCAGCTCTTGAGAGCGGAAAACCTGCACAGTTATCAGTAATGTTCTCAATTGATGTTCATGAACTTCGTGAGCTTGATGCAATCATCCCTTTTGATGATGTTGTTTCAACAGCCGAAGAAAAAGCGTGGTTGAATTCTTTTTATCCATCACTCATGGAAAATGGAATTGCAGCTGGAAAAACTTGGGGTATCCCTTTCCAACGTTCAACTATTGTTATGTACTATAACAAAGACGCCTATCGTGAAGCTGGCCTAGACCCAGAAACACCTCCATCAACATGGGGTGGACTTATTGCTGCTGCAAAAGCATTAACTAAAGATGACGGCTCTCAGTGGGGTCTTATGATTCCATCTACAGGTTACCCATACTGGATGTTTGGTGCACTTGCTATGCAAAATGGTCAAACTCTAATGACCAGTGGTGATAAGACTAACTTTGATCATCCTGATGTAGTTGAAGCTTTAGAAGTATGGAAAGCTATGGGATCTGAGCACAAGATTATGCCTGAGGGCACAATCGAGTGGGGCACGCTTCGTCAAAACTTCTTAGAGGGCAAAACTGCAATGATGTGGCACTCTACTGGAAACTTAACTACTGTTAAGAACAATGCTAGCTTTGATTTTGGAGTAGCAATGCTTCCAGCTGGAAAGCGTCGTGGAACGCCTACAGGTGGTGGTAACTTCTACATGTTTAAGGATACTACTGCAGAAGAGCGTGAAGCATCTATGAAACTCATTAAGTTTATGACTTCACCTGAGCAATCAGCAGCTTGGTCAGTAGCTACTGGCTACATGGGTGTTAGCGCTGATGCATATGAGACTGATGCTTTATCGTCTTATGTAGCTGAGTTCCCACCAGCGGCAGTTGCTCGTGATCAACTAGCGTATGCTACAGCTGAGTTTTCAACTTACCAAACAAGTCGTGTTAAAAAAGGATTGAATGATGCAATCCAAGCTGCACTTGTAGGAAGTAAAACTCCAAAAGAAGCTCTTTCAGAGGCGCAAGCCGCTGCTGAGCGTATTTTAAAACCTTATCGTTAATTCGGTAAATTGGCGGATGTTTAAGGACATCCGCCAATTATTTTTATTAGACTTCAAAAGTAATAATAATGAAAGATAGTACTCGTAATATTCAAGGTTGGCTGTTATTTACACCTGCAGCAATATTACTTTTGGCGTTTACCCATTACCCTACCGTAACAACTTTTTTTCAAAGTTTATACACCAACAAATCAATTCTGAGGCCGAGAAGATTCTCTGGAGTTGAGGCCTATGAAAGCATGTTTAGTGACCCCATATTTTGGAAAGTTTTTGTGAATAATATGTGGCTTGCACTTGGGACTATTCCAACTTCTATAGGTATTGCAATCCTGATGGCTTTAATTGTTAATAAAGCCATTCCTGGAAGGGGATTTCTGAGGATGGCTTACTTCACGCCTACCATGCTTCCGATGATTGCAGTTGCTAATATTTGGCTGTTTTTCTACGCACCAGAAATTGGATTAATAGATAAAGTACTCGAAATATTTGGTTTTGAAGGTAATAACTGGTTAGGAAATCCATCAACCGTCCTCCCATCCATCATTGTGATGACTGTCTGGAAGGAGGCTGGCTTATTTATGGTTTTTTATTTAGCAGGCCTGCAAACCATTTCTCCTGAGCTCGAGGAAGCAGCAAAGTTAGAAGGCTCTTCTCGTTGGAATTATTTTTGGCGCATCCAGTTCCCTTTACTCCTTCCAACAACACTATTCGTTTTGATTAATGCCTTTCTTAATTCATTTAAACTCGTTGATCATTTATTTGTCTTAACGAAGGGTGGGCCAGATAATGCTAGTAATTTGATTCTTTACTATATTTATGAAACAGCTTTCTCATTTTTAGACATCTCTTATGCATCCGCTTTAACCATATTTTTATTGGCTCTACTTGCATTAACTGCATTAGCACAATTTTTCTTTTTAGATAGACGTACTCATTACCGATGACTTTTAGAAATAGAATACAAACAAGTGTTGAGCTCATAGGCGCATACATCCTAGCTGGATTCTGGATTCTCCCTTTGCTTTATGCATTTTGGGCTGCGTTTCACTCTAGTAGTGATGCGATGCATTTCGATATATTCTCGCCACTAACGCTTGATAATTTTCGTGAGGCATGGAGTCAAGCTCCTTTTGCAAGATTCAGCTTAAACACTTTTTTGCTGGTTTCATTCATATTGCCCGGTCAGCTCTTAATTTCAACATTAGCAGCGTATGCCTTTGTTCGTTTTAAGTTTACGGGTGCCAATGTTGCATTTGCTCTAGTACTAGTGCAGTTAATGATAACGCCCGAAATATTAATCGTTCAAAACTATGTTACACTTTCAAAATTAAGCTTAGTGGATACAATTTCTGGCATGGGGCTACCTTACATTGCAAGTGCGTTTTGTATCTTTCTTTTGCGCCAAGCATTTAAATCGATTCCAAAAGAATTAGAGGATGCAGCAGAGCTTGAAGGATGCGGCACTATGAGTATACTTTGGAAGGTTTACGTTCCTCTTGCTACCCCAACCTATATTGCATTCTCTTTAGTATCTGTGAGCCATCACTGGAACAACTTCTTATGGCCACTCATCATTTCTAATTCAGTGGAGACAAGACCACTAACTGTAGGTCTTGGTATTTTTGCTGCTCCAGAGTCTGGAGTTGAATGGTCAATTTTATCAGCCGCCACCCTCATGTCAGTCGCCCCCCTATTGATTGCTTTCTTAATATTTCAAAAACAGTTTGTTCAGTCATTCATGCAAGCTGGAATCAAATGATTCAAGTTCTAAGCTGGAACATCCAAAATGGGGAGGGTGTTGATGGAGTAATCTCTCTGGAGAGAATTGCAGACACTATTTTTAGTATGTCTAATCCTGATGTTATTTGCCTTCAAGAGGTGTCTAGAAATTGTAAATTAAAAGATGAAACTCAGCCTGATCAATTGAATCAACTATCAAACATCTTTAAAGGTTATGAGCTATTTTTTGGTCCTGCATATGACGTTCTTAGGCCTGGCGAGAGTCAAAGAGAGCAGTTCGGAAACATCATACTTTCAAAATTACCAGTTCTATCAAGTTTTAATCATATCTTGCCTCAGCCAACTGATAACAGTTTCAGACACATGCCAAGACAGGTTACAGAGGTGACTGTTAAGACCCTGCAGTTTCCGGTATGCATTATGACAACTCACCTTGAATATGGCTCACAAACTCAACGCCTTGCACAAGCTAAACGCATTCTTGATATTAAAGCTGACATTGATCAATTATCTCTAAATCCTGCAATCATTCAGGAGCCTGGGCCTTACGCCAAACTTGAAAGATCCAATAAGCTCATCCTGTGCGGAGACTTTAATTTTGAATCAAACTCTAGTGAATATGAACTTCTAACAAATGAAAACCATAACCATGAGGCTCTTATTGACTTCTGGAGTCACTTAAATCCAAATGATGATCACGCTCCTACCTGTGGAATTTTTGACAAAAAACAATGGCCTGATGGAGCTCATTGCAGAGACTTTGCTTTTGTTAGCTCAAACCTGAAAAACAATGTTGATAGTATGGATGTTAATGAAGAGACTGATGCTTCTGATCACCAGCCTTTTGTGATATCTTTAAAAGGCAATTAAAGATTAATTTTTAGCTATTTTTCTTTGCACGTTTATTCTTAAAGAAAGTCTTGTTTGCAATGTAGACTCTTTTTCTAACCTCACAAAAAACAATGCTTTTATCTCTATTTGTGAGCTGGGTCGACTTAATTATCTCAAACTCATTGTTATCATTCGCCTTCTTTTTTATCTCGCCCAGCTCTTCAAAGGTATAAGTAAATTCTGCATAAAGATCTTCCTTTGCAGGCCTTCTAAAAAATATTTCAGCGGCTTTATCCCAGACAACATAATCATCTCCAATCAGATTCATTAGCTGCGTCATTGGAAAAGGGTCAACCGCCGAGAACATACTTCCGCCAAAGATCGTATTGACATAGTTTGCATTCTTATAGCTGTATGGTAATTTTATTTTAATCGTAAGGAAGTCTTTTGATATGTAAGTTACCTTTGCTGAGGTCCTGCGATACATTGGAGACAAGTTAAATCCATACTTCATCACTGTCGATTTAGACATGAATCTTGAGGCTAACTTGGCAAGTTTTTGATAAGTAATCATTGTTATGCTTATTTATCTACAAAAAAGACATCCGAAGATGCCTTTAATATTGAAAATTGGCTCCCTGACCTGGGCTCGAACCAGGGACAAACGGATTAACAGTCCGTTGCTCTACCAACTGAGCTATCAGGGAATAGCGAGAGATTATAACGAGCTATGAATTTTGAGTCAATCAAATCTTTGCTTTTATAGCCTCTAAATATCTACAATGTGATTGAGTTAATTTATTGAGTCCTTTAATGCCTCTCCAAACTCAGAGCAAGAAAGTAAACTGGCGTCATCAATTAGCCTCTCTAGGTCATAAGTAACCGTCTTGTTTTGGATAGTTTTTGACATCGCATTCAGTATCAGATCAGCAGCCTCTGTCCAGCCCATGTGTCTAAGCATCATTTCGGCAGATAGAATGAGTGAGGATGGATTTACCTTGTCCTTTCCAGCATACCCAGGAGCAGTTCCGTGAGTCGCCTCAAAAACACCAACGCTATCAGAAAGGTTAGCTCCAGGGGCAATTCCGATTCCGCCAACCTGAGCCGCTAAAGCGTCAGAAATGTAATCTCCATTCAGATTCAGAGTGGCAATCACCGAGTACTCAGCTGGACGAAGAAGTATCTGTTGTAGAAAGGCGTCAGCGATAGTATCATTGATAATTATTTCCTTACCAGTCTTTGGATTTGTAAAGCTGCACCATGGGCCACCATCAACCTCTTTAGCGCCAAACTCATCTTTGGCTAACTGATAGCCTGTGTCACGAAAAAGTCCTTCAGTAAACTTCATAATATTTCCTTTATGAACAAGAGTTACTGAGGGTTTATCATTATCAATTGCGTATTGAATTGCAGCTCTGACCAGTCTAGTAGTTCCCTCGGTGGAAACTGGCTTAATTCCAATACCTGAAGTTTCGGGAAAACGGATCTTAGTCGCGCCCATTTCATCCTGAAGAAAATCGATTACTTTTTTTACTTCCTTTGAACCTTTTGGGAACTCTATGCCAGCATAGATATCTTCAGAGTTCTCTCTAAAGATAACCATATCCACCTTTTCAGGATGCCTTACAGGAGATGGGGTGCCATCAAAATACTGAACAGGTCTTTGACAGATATAGAGATCAAGAATCTGCCTGATAGCAACATTCAGTGATCTCATGCCGCCGCCGACAGGCGTAGTTAAAGGACCCTTAATTGACACTGAAAACTCTTTTATTGCCTCTACCGTCTCCTCTGGCAAATATTCACCATAAATACTGTCCGCCTTCTCGCCTGCATAAATTTCCATCCAGTGTATTTCTCTCTCACCGCCATAAGCCTTCTTAACCGCAGTATTCACCACATCAAGCATGACAGGAGAAATATCGATTCCAATACCGTCTCCCTCTATGTAGGTAATGATCGGATTAATTGGAACATTGAGTTCATTGTTTTCAATGGTAATTGGACTACCTGACTCTGGAACAGTGATATTTTTGTAGGGCATTTTTTATTTAATTAAGTTAGCATTTCAAGACGCATTATTATACCGTCTTCTTTTAAAGAAAGTTGATTTGAGTTTTTCGTATAGTAATTTTTTCTGATAGAAATCTCTTCAAACCCAAGACTCAGATACAATGCGATAGCTGCAAAATTTCCCTTCCTTACCTCCAGGAATAAAGTTTTAATGTCTCTTTTTTTAAGGTTCATTGATAGGTGGTCTATTAAGCTAGATCCATAGCCTTTTCTTTTGAAATCTTTGTGAACAGTTAAATTCAAAATATCAGCACTATCGAGTGATGGCATTGCAATAATATAGCCAATTACCTTGGATTGAACTAAAAGCAGATAGCCTAAGTTATTAGGATTAGAAACACTCTCAGAAAGCTGTTTTTTTGACCAAGGATTGTTTGAACTCTCGCGCTCTAATTGAGCAACACTTTCGATTTGGTCTAGAGTGATTTTTTTAAAGGAAGTACTGATAGGCTTTGTTGTCAGTTTCGTTTTGGTAGTAATAACCAATTTCATCAAACCTAGACTCTAGATCTGACACATCGTCCACCTGAAGACCAATCAATACCCTTCCAAAATCGGCGCCATGATTTCGATAGTGGAACAGAGAAATATTCCATTTTGTTTTTACTTTTTTAAGAAAGTTTAAAAGCGCTCCAGGCCTTTCAGGAAACTCAAAGCGATAGATGACTTCATTTTCTGCATTCGCATGCCCCCCGACCATATATCTGATGTGCGTTTTGGCCATTGAATTATCACTCATATCTATCACCTCAAAAGATTGACTGAGTCTGGTTAAAAGTGCCTGCTTTTCAGTTTCTCCTTGGGTTAGCTTTATACCAACAAAAATATGCGCATCTTTCTTTGCAGCATAGCGATAATTAAACTCAGTGATTGAGGCGTTGTCTAAGAGTTCACAAAACCTCAGAAAGCTTCCAGGCTCTTCAGGAATTGTCACAGCTACAATGGCCTCGGTAAGCTCTCCTAGGTCAGCGCGCTCTGCAATATATCTGAGCCTATCAAAGTTGACATTGGCACCAGACACTACTGAGACAATATTTTTGCCTTGCAGACCATGCTCTAAGATATATTTTTTGACCCCTGCCGTTGATAGAGCTCCTGCGGGCTCAGAGACAGAACGAACATCTTCATAGATATCTTTGATCGCAGCACACATTTCATCATTACTCACCAGCACAACATCATCGACAGACTCCTTGGCAATTTCGAAAGGAAGCGCTCCAATTTGCTTCACTGCAACCCCGTCAGCAAATCTTCCAACGTCATCCAATACAACCCTCTCGTTAGCTTCTAATGCCTTAAAAAGGGTCGGTGAATCCTCTGGCTCAACACCAATAACTTTGATATGGGGGGCATAATGCTTAATATAACTTGCCATCCCAGAAATTAAACCGCCGCCGCCAACGGGAGCGAACACATAGTCAATGTCTTCAAGTTGAGATAGTACCTCTTTGGCAACTGTGGCTTGACCTGCAATAACCTCAAAATCATCGTATGGACTGATAAAACAGAGGTCTTGCTCTGAAACTAATTTTTTAGCGTAATGAAAAGCATCATCATAAACGTCACCATGCAAAATAACCTTGGCCCCGAGCTGCTCAACAGCTTGGACCTTAATTTTTGGAGTGCTTGTTGGCATGACAATGATTGCCTTGATATTTAGCTTACTTGCACCAAGGGCAACGCCTTGAGCATGATTACCAGCAGAGGAGGCAATCACTCCTTTGCTTTTTTGTTCTTCACTCATTGAGCTCATCTTTTGATAGGCACCACGAAGCTTAAAAGAATGAATAACCTGGTCATCTTCTCTCTTGAGATAGATTTGATTTTGAAATCTCTTTGATAGCTGAGAAGCAATTGAGAGTGCAGAGACTTTAGCTACATCATAAACTGCGCTATTATCTGCTAAGTTAATTAGTGCACTCATTTAGCTCCTTTATATTATTCTCAAATTTCATTGTATGATTAAATGACAAAAATCATTGCTATTTTAGGCAATTTTTGGTAAAAACTACATTTTTTTAATAAACTAACTCTAATGATAGATCCAAACTTTGATGAAATTCCTGCTTACATCGCAAAAAAAGGCGAGGAGTTCATGTCAGCCGGACAACTTAAGCACTTTATACACAAGCTTAATGTTTGGAGAGATCAGTTAGTTTCTGAGGCAGAATCAACCATTAACCATATCCAAGAAGACTCGACTCCGGTTGCTGATATTAATGACAGAGCGACAATCGAAGAGGAGTTCGCGCTCGAGCTCAGAACAAGGGATCGTGAGAGAAAACTTATCAATAAGATTGATAAGACGCTTCACTTGATTGATATGGGTGATTACGGTTACTGTAAAACTTGCGGGATTGAGATTGCGCTTAATCGCCTTGAAGCCCGTCCAACTGCAGACCAGTGCATTGACTGCAAAACTGTAGAAGAGCGAAAAGAAATCTAATTTTTTAAAATTACTCTTATCAGAAATGCTGATAAGATGATCTCACTCCGCTAAATCCGATAACTTCTAGTTCCTTTTGGCTATTTATCGTTCCAATCCTTGTGACTCTAGCCTCTAAACTCTCTGCGAGTGCTGATATTTTGTCTCTCATTGATTTGCCCGCTGTAAAACAAAGTTCATAGTCATCCCCACCGCACAGTGGCATTGACCAATCATTTGTATCTTTCACATAATTATTGACTGAATCACCCAGTGGTAGCTTATTAGTATCGATTATTGCGCCAACATTTGAGGCACTTAATATATGAGATAGATCCTGCTCAAGACCATCAGAAACATCAATACAAGAGCTAGCTAGATTTCTTAGGGCTGAGCCCAACTCTAATCGAGGAATCGGTTTATTGAGGCTGTTAAGCTCAATCTGAGAAGGCTTATCTCCTTCCTTAATTTTTTTGAGGCATAAAGCTGCAGACCCAAGATCTCCCGTTACATAAATGTCATCACCCTCCCTTGCACCTGACCTTTTAATAGAGCTATCAATTTCTATTGAACCCATCATTGTGATTGTAATGTTTAAGGGTCCTTTTGTAGTGTCACCGCCAATCAAATTGACATGAAACAATTTGGAAGACTCTTTGAGTGAAGATGAAAATTGTTCTAACCAGACTTTGTCAAGCTTAGGAAGTGTCAATGAAAGAGTGTAGCATTTTGCTATAGCTCCCATTGCAGCTATGTCACTTAAATTAACTGCTAAAGATTTATAAGCAATGTCACTGGGTGAAGCGTCTTTAAAGAAATGGATGCCTTCAACAAGAGTGTCAGTGGAAGTAACTAGTTGATGTCCTGGATTGAGATTGAAAAGTGCTGCATCATCACCAACCCCTAACTCAATACTTGGGTCAGTTATCTCCCAATTGAAGTAACTTTGAATTAAATCAAACTCATTCATCTTGATTAAGCGCTGAGCCCTTTGAAGTGAGATTGAATAGACTCTGACAAAGCTTGAAGATCATAGCCTCCCTCCAAAAAAGAGATCACCCTTCCTTTGGAGTGGCGATTCGCAATGTCAACAATGTCGTGAGTCATTGTAAAGTAGTCTTCAGAGTTTAAATTAATTGTAGCCAGTGGGTCTCTTTTGTGGGCATCAAAGCCGGCCGATATTATAATGACTTCGGGCTCAAAACTCTCAACATTGACTAGAATTTTTTCATTAAAGATTCTTAAAAATTCTTCACTACTAGTGCCCGCCTCGATAGGAGCATTGAAGATGTTTCCGGCTCCAGTCTCAGACTCTAAGCCTGTTCCAGGGAATAATGGATGTTGATGAATTGAAGCGTAGAGCACCGAACTATCGTCATAAAAAATCTCTTGGGTCCCATTCCCGTGGTGCACATCAAAGTCAATGATTGCTATTTTTTTTATGTCATAGCTCGACTGTAAATAACGCGCTGCAACGGCCGCATTGTTTAAAAAACAAAAGCCATTGACCCTAGAGGTCTCGGCGTGATGTCCCGGAGGCCTGACCGCACAAAAAACCCTTTTAAAGCTTCCATCCATTATGTCTTTTGAAGCACTTATTCCAGAGCCACAAGCTCTTAGAATTGCCTCCTTCGAATCGGGACACAGAAGTGTATCTGCATAAGGCTCCTTTTCAACACCAACAAGGCCTTTACTGGGTATCATTTCAAAAATCTCTTCAAGATAGGACTGTGGATGTACTAAATTAATGTCCTTGTCCTGAGCTTTTGGAGCTTCATTTAATTCAATAGAGAGATCATCAATCCTTTGGATTGAATCAAGAATAGATTCAAGGCGCTCTTTTCGCTCAGGATGGCCCTCACCATTTTCTTTTGAGAGGCATGCAGAATGAGAATAAACCCTGATATTTTCCATTCTTCCCCTTAAATTAGTCAAGCATTAGAATGCTAGAGAGCTACATGTATGCGTTTTCTTTATAAGAGTGGTCCGTTGCATCAAGAACAGCAGAAATTTCTGGATATAGGCCTTTGAGTTGCTTTTCAACACCATCTTTAAGAGTCATATTAACCGAACTGCAGCCTTGGCATCCCCCACCAAAGTTAAGAACAACTTCTTTCTTTTTAGTAATTTCAACAAGATCAACAAATCCACCATGAGAAGCAAGACTAGGATTGACTTCAGTGACAATTGTGAAAAGCACTTTTTCTTCTAGCGGCGCATCATCCTTTGGCGCTTCTCCCTTGGCATTGGGAGCTGTAATCGTTAATTTTTTATTCGTCCCATCAGCCTTCAAAGCAACATGCGAGTCACTCAGATAGTGATTATTGGACTCATCGATAAAAGCACTGAAACCAACAAAAGGGAACTCTTGGTAGGTTTCAGGGAGGTCGCTTTTAATGCAAAAGTTAAATGTTACTGTTGCAACTGGAGTCCCAGGTTTTTCGACATCTACCTTCAGACCAAGGTCTTTTTCGTCCTGCTGCTCAAAAAGATCTGCAACATAAATTTCCGCTTCTTCAGTAATACTAAACATTCGTTCTCCTAAATACTAGATTATCAATCAGACGAGTTCCACCAAACCTTATTGCAGATATTATAATAATTTCTGTGGTTTTAGTCTCGATTTGTGTAAGGTTATTTGCATCTAAAACTTCTAAATATTCAACTTCAAAACTTTGACTGAGTCTTTTGATTGCATCTTTTTTAGCGTCAGTTAGTGAATTTCCAATCAATATTGAATCCCTGACATCACATAACGCTCTATAAAAATGGGGCGCCTGCTCTCGATCTAAATCACTCAAATATTGATTTCTGGTACTCATTGCCAATCCATCTTTCTCCCTTTGAGTCGACATGGATTCAATTTTTAAATTTAAATTGAGATTCTTAACTAATGATTGAATGATGCGTAGCTGCTGAAAGTCTTTCTCACCAAAAACGGCATAGTTAGGCTTAACAATTTCAAAAAACCGTTTAACTACTTGTGCAACGCCATCAAAATGAGTAGGCCGAAAAGCACCACAGAGTATCTGGCCAATAGCACCAACCTTGTAGTCAGATAACATTCCGTGTGGGTATATTTCCTCTTTGGAGGGAAGAAATAATGCGTCAACATTTTTTGACTGTAATAGTAACTTGTCTGATTCAAAGGTATTTGGATAATCATCAAAGTCCTCACCTCTTGCAAACTGAGTGGGATTGACAAAGATGCTAACGATAACTATCTCAGCAAGGCTTTTGGCTTTATCAACTAACGAAAGATGTCCATCATGAAGGCCGCCCATGGTTGGAACCAGAGCAATATTTTTGCCGTTCTCTCGCATGTTATCTAAATAGAGCTCAAGGTCTTTCTGCGTTTTATAGATGTGCATCAATAACTCTCACTTTGAGAAGGAAACGTCCCTTCTTTAACCTCCACAACAAATGACTCAACTGCATCAGAAATGGAGATTTGATTGCTTAGGAAATTCCTTACAAACCTTGGCTGCTTGCCAGTGGTAATTCCTAACATATCGTAACTGACTAGTACCTGCCCGTCGCAATGAACTCCAGCCCCGATACCGATAGTTGGTATTGTCAATTTCTCACTGATAGTTTTTGCTAAATCACTCGGAATACATTCGAGCACCAAGACATTCACTCCTAAAGACTCTAGGAGTAATGCATTATTTAAAATTTTCTGGGCAGAACTTTCATCTCTGCCTTGAACCCTGTAATCATCTGATTTGATAACTAGCTGAGGCTGAAGGCCCAAATGACCACAAATATTAATGTTGTTTGAGATTAAAGTTTTAATCACATCTGAATGCTCACTTCCGCCTTCAATCTTAACCATTCTTGCCCCAGCATCTATCAAAGCTTTTGCATTTTTAAGAGCATCATCAGAACTATCATAGCTAGCAAAAGGCATGTCAGCAATTACGAGCGCATTGCTACTAGAATTAGAAACTATAGAGGTGTGATAGATCATGTCATTGATTGAAACTGATCTCGTATTCTCTCCTCCTTGGATAACCATTCCAAGAGAGTCGCCAATTAATATCGCATCAACCCCTGACTGGTCAAGAATTTTGGCCATTGATGCGTCATAGGCTGTCAGGCAGGTAATTTTTTGGCCCTGTTCTTTAAATAAACTTAACTCCGAATACTTCATATTTTTTTTACATCAAGTTTGTTAATTCTGTCTATTAATTTTTTAACCGGTCCTAAAAGGGGTACATTTATTTCTTTGTCTATTTCATGCAAAGGAACCATCACAAAGGCTCTGTCAATCATTTCAGGGTGAGGGATAGATAATCGATCACTCGAAATAACCTGTTGCTCATAGAGCAGTATATCTAAATCAATTGTTCTTGAACCCCATTTTAACTTCCTAATTCTTTTCTGATTGTCCTCAATGGATTGACAAATTTCTAACAAATCAATAGCACTTAGGTTGGTATTTATTTTACATACTGCATTGACATAGTTAGGGCCAGGCATATCCAGAAGCGGTTTTGATTCATATAAACTGGATACAATTAATAATTCTATTCCGTCAGAATGACTAAGAGCTCTAAGCGCATTTTCAATTTGTGCCCTTGGGTTCTGAAGATTAGAGCCTAAGCCAATATATACTAACAATGAATTAATGTTCCTATATATTCGCCCTGATAAATTCTGGTTAAAACATCTTTTTCTCTGCCCCAAGCAATATTTGAGATGGTTTTAGACTCTGCAGCTTGTTTTGCCGCCATCACCTTTGAGTACATTCCACCTGAACCTAATGCTCCCCCTGTTTTTCCTGCAACTCTCTCGAGATTCTCATCATTAAAATGAATTTTTTTTATTAATTTGGCGTCATTATTTTTTCTAGGATCATCATCAAAAACGCCGTGCTGATCTGTCAAAATGATGAGCTTTTCAGCGCTTAAGAAATTAGCGACTAAGGCTGCCAAGGTATCATTATCTCCAAACTTAATCTCCTCAGTTGCAACTGTATCATTTTCATTAATGACCGGAACTATTCCGAACTCCAGTAAGTTGCCAAGGGTAGCTGAAATATTCTCAAAATGCTTTGAATTCAATAAATTATCACGAGTCAAAAGTACCTGTGCAGTTTGCACTTTATGCTTTGCAAATAAATATTCATAGGCCTGCACTAATCCCATTTGACCAACAGCAGCAGCAGCTTGAAGTTTATGAATATCGCTAGGCTTTTCTTTCCATCCCAAGCGCTTCATACCCTCTACAATTGATCCACTTGAAACCAGAACGACATCAATTCCATGAGATTGCAACTCTACAATCTGCTCCACCCACTGGGATATTAAGGCCTTGTCGATTCCTTTACCGTTATTCGTTAAGAGGGCTGACCCAATTTTTACAACCCAACACTTATTCTTCATTTTTTTGTTCTATTAAGTCATACAAGCCAAAAATCAAGGACTTGCAGCCCATTCCATTTAAAGCAGATATGTTAAACGCATTTCCTTTATATTTGACCTTTTTAAGAAAATCTTTGATGATTTTGTCTCTATTACTCTCTTCAATTAAGTCAATTTTATTGATAGCAACATACCTAGGTTTTTTGTATAACTCTTCATCAAATTTCTTTAACTCAGACTCAATCGTCAAATAATTACTCGCAGGGTCAGAGCCGTCAGAAGGAAAAATATCAACAACATGTAAAAGGGCTCTGGCTCTTGAAAGGTGTTTAAGAAATTCAAATCCAAGACCTACCCCTTCACTTGCTTTTTCGAGTAAACCTGGAATATCTGCCATCACAAAATGGTTGCTTCCTGCCTTTACAACGCCGAGACTTGGGTGCAAGGTTGTAAATGGATAGTCGGCAACCTTGGGGCGAGCGCCTGAGATCTGCCTTATGAGGCTTGATTTGCCTGCATTAGGCATACCCAGAAGTCCCACATCAGCCATAATATTTAACTCTAAGGCAACCTCTCTTGACTCTCCTGGAGTTCCAGGCGAAGTTTGTCTTGGTGCACGATTGACCGATGATTTAAATCTGGCATTACCCAGTCCATGAAAGCCGCCCTTGGCAACCAGTAAGCTCTGTTCATGAAGAGTTATCTCTCCAATCACCTCATCTGTTGCCAGATCAATGATCTTAGTGCCTAAAGGGACCTCAACATAGAGATCATCAGCAGACTTACCTCTTCTGTCCCTTCCCATGCCAGGCTGACCATTTTTGGCTCTGTATAATCGATTGTATCGAAACTCGCTAAGCGTATTCAGTCCTTCCTGACCGCGGAAGTATATACTTGCACCGTCTCCCCCATCTCCCCCATCTGGCCCCCCGTCTGGTATGTATTTTTCCCGACGAAAACTGAGGCACCCTGCCCCTCCTTTTCCAGCCTCAACAACAACGCTCGCAGAATCAACAAATTTCATAATTTTTGAAAATAATAAAAAAAATTCTAGACAAGATCATAGTAACGAAACATTCAAAGAAAAATAGATATGATGAAAGTTATACGATAAAGCTATAATATCAGCGAACTATTATACCTTTTTTGCCTTTCATAAGCCCTTTAGAACAGAATTGAAGGATTTAACTATATGAGAAATCAAAAATATTATCAAATCAAATTACTTAATGAATAGATTCCTATACTCTTTGATCATTTGGCTCAGTATTCCATTTGCACTTTTAAAGATACTTTTAAAAGATTCTCATGACCCCTCATGGAAACTAAAGCTTACAAATCAGTTAGGATTCGTTAAAGAAATATCCAGTAGAGCAATATGGATTCATAGCGTATCAGTAGGAGAGTTTAATGCCTCAAAACCTTTAATCGATAACCTTCTTCGTCAGTATCCAAATCATAAAATAGTCATTACTACGACGACAATGACTGGCTCAGCTGCTGTTAAAAGTCATTACAATGACAACGTCGTTCACTACTTTTTTCCTTTTGATTCAAAGCTAATAATTAATTCCTTTCTTGGCAAAATTAAACCTGAAATTTGTATTTTGATGGAGACAGAGATATGGCCAAACTTAATACATATACTCAATAAAAAAAATATAGCCGTAGCACTTATTAACGCCCGTTTGTCAGAAAAATCATTCCATAAATATCAAAGATTTTCCAAAAAACTTGTCAGAGAGACTCTTAGAAAGCTTACTGTTATTTGTTCGCAAAACAACTTTTCATCAGATCGATTCATCGCTCTTGGGGCAAAAAAAGAAAGCTTGCATACAACTGGCAGCTTAAAGTTTGACAGCACTGATTCAGTTGATACAAATTTAATCAACACCTTGAGGCAGATGGTAGGTGAAAGATCCGTGACAGTTTTTGCGAGCACGAGGGAGGGTGAAGAACAACTAATTATTGAGAGCTATCTTCAGTTTATGGATATCTTGAATACTCTTCTTGTAATTATTCCAAGACACCCTGAAAGGTTTGATGAAGCCGTTAAAATTGCCAAGAATGCTGGCTTTAATGTCCAAAGAAGGTCAAGGATTGATCGATGCGCTGAGGATACTGATATTCTTATTGGAGATAGCATGGGAGAGATGATGGCTTACTACTACATCTCTGACATTGCCTTTATTGGTGGAAGCCTGACCGATAATGGTAGTCAAAATATGCTTGAAGCCGCATCTTTATCCAAGCCAATTATTTTTGGTCCAAGTACCTATAACTTTGAAGAGATTTCTAAGCAGCTCTTAGATAATGATGCATCCATTCAAGT
>CABWZU010000009.1:0-31707 GCA_902510115.1 uncultured Gammaproteobacteria bacterium
AATATCTTTTAGAGGATAAGTCTTCGAAACGAGAGGAGTTATTTCGTTTCTTTCAATATATCCAATTAAATTTTCAAAAACTTTTCGATCTTGAAAAGTACATCCTATTAAAACCAAGTCTTTTAAGTAAAGTGTTCTAACATCAAGTTTAACAATTGGTCCTGCGATAGCACCAGCTGCTGCATACCTACCACCTTTTTTTAATACATCTAGCAAGTCTTCCCAGTGCTCCCCTGCAACCAGATCAATAACCACATCAATACTCTCATTTTCTATAGAGTCTGTTAATTTATCCTCTCTATTAACGACAGTACTTGCACCAATCTCTTTAACTAAATCTGACTTTGATTTACTTGAAACCGCAATAACACTAGCGCCTCTTCTATTTGCCAGCTGAATAGCAGCTGATCCAACACCTCCAGAAGCTCCAGTTATAAGAACAACTTCACCCTCTTTAACACCTGAACGTTCCAGTAGGTTTTCTGCAGTAGAGTATGCACAGGGAATGGATGCCAGTTCTGCATCACTCCAGTTACTTTCAATCTTGAAACTTTCATCACTAAAAGCGAGCATGTATTCTGCAAAAGCACCGTCACACTCAGAGCCCATTGTCCAGCATTCATAGGGCATGTAATCCACAGCATGCTGCTGCATTGTTCTAACCAGTACTCGCTCACCAATTCGACCAGCATCGACATCATCTCCAACAGCAACGATTTCGCCATAACAGTCTGCACCCTGAATGATTGGAAATTCTAAGGGCTCACCAGACCAGCTTCCATCATCACCTTCTCCATGAGAATTACTAGCATTGGTTTCCCCTTTGACTGACTTTGAATACCAAGCAGTTCGGGTGTTAATGTCAGTATTGTTGATGCCCGCCCCTAAAACCTTAATCAATACTTGATCTGAATTAGGAGAGGGTACTTCAATATCATTTCGGAACTCAAGCACCTCATAACCACCATGGCCAGTTGTCAAAACTGCGCTCATTGTTTTTGGGATTATGTTCATGCTTCTAATAATTATTTGAAAGTTTAATTATAGTATTTGAAGTGTAGGTTTCGCCCACTTTTAAAATTGGGCTCTCAAAGTTATCCTGATTGATTGCGTCAGGAAAAAATTGAGTTTCCATACAAAGACCATAATTTTTTCCATAAGTTCTCTGATTCTTGCCTTGGTACTCTGGATGCATGTTGCCACCCGTATAAAACTGAAGTCCAGGTTGGTCACTAGAGTACTGCACCCCCATCCCAGTAAGATTACTCCAGACTCTTGCGACTGGCTTCATTTCTTTTTCGTTATTTACAACATAGTTAATATCAATACCGCCTTGATCTATGAGCTCTTTCGAAATAGGGTTGCTTTCTATGAAATCATATTTGGTATTAGCAACATTTAAGAGATTGCCGTTTGGTATCAAATCAGACTCTACCTCGCACACCTGATTTCCATAAATCTGAACACTATGATCAAGAATTTTTCCATAATGATCATTGTGACCATGAAAATTCCAATAGTTATGATTAGTAAGGTTGACAATAGTGTCTTCATCTGTCGTTGCTGAATAACAAATTGAAAATTCGTTCTTGTTATTGAACTTATATTGAGTAATACAGGATAAATTACCAGGATATTTTTCTTCTAGATGTGAAGATAGATACGACATAGATACGATGACTTCATCTTTATTCTCATCAATTGAATCTATTGTCCATATACTCTTATTAAAGCCAGTACTTCCTCCATGAAGATGATTATTTCCATTGTTATTATTTAATTTATATTTTTTATTGTTAAGTGTAAATTCAGCATCCTTAATTCGATTGCAGACTCTTCCAGTAATTACATTGAAAAAGCTTCTATCTGTTATACAACCTAAAGGATCTTCATAGCCGAGAATTACATCTTCAGTTAATTCTGGATTATTGTCATAAGGAATTAAAACTTGATGGATATAGCCGCCGAAATTTAAAAATGAAACACTAAAATTATTGTCATTTTTAATACTAACAAGATAAATATTCTGATTATCTATACTCGAAATTAATTCTTTGGTTATTTTCATGTGTTTTGAAGTGGAAATTAATCTCTTAAAGTTTAGCTTAACAAATCTTTTTCAAATGGATAACTTGTTAATAGTTCATAGCCACTTTCAGTAATTAACACCTGCTCTTCAAGTTTCACACCAGGACCTCCACTATATCTTCCAACATAAGTCTCAACACACATCACCATCCCGGGTTGAAGAACACCATCAAAACTGTTCTCATTGAGCTCCCAGCTAAATGGTATTGCAGGAAACTCATCACACAAACCTACGCCATGAAAAAGGACTGAGTAATGGCGAAACTCATCCTTTGAGTACTCTTTAGAGTTCAGTGTTAACTCTTTAAATGTTGTGCCTGGTTTTAACAACTCGATATTGTTTTGAATTTGCTCATAGCCCATGGTATAGATTTCTCTTTGCTCATCCGTAGGTTTCTCATCGCCACACAGCCATGTCCGAGACATGTCAGTACAGTAGCCGTAAGAGCCAACTAGGTCAGTATCAAAGCCCATTAACTCACCACTTAATATAGGTCGAGATGAGCACTCCTGATACCAAGGATTTGCTCTGGGACCTGAAGCGAGCAGTCTCGTCTCAATCCACTCTGCCCCCCTTGAAACAGCCTCCATTTGAAAGCGACTCCAAAGCTCTTGTTCAGTTATTCCTGGCTTAAAATGATGGCGCATAAGCTCCATAGACTTTTCACACGAAAAGATTGAGCGCCGCATAGCCATCACCTCATCTTCTGATTTAATGAGCCTAGCGAGTTCCATCACCTCTTCACCATTTGCAAGTTCTAGGCCATTTGACTGGAGCTCATGAATTCCCTCAGGTGCGCAGTGATCAAGAGCCAATCTTTTATTTCCTTTGCCATGCTCCTTGACTATATCAACAATTTCAGATACCCATATCTTGGCCCTCTCTTTACTCTTATCTCCGGCAGTAAAATATAGATACGTGACGGCATGTCTGACTTCAGTAATTAAGGGGTTGTGATTTGAAAGAAATTCATGGGCATCAAACTCAAAAATAATGACAGGGCCTTCAGTCATAACAAGCGCGTAACGAGCAGCATTATGGGATGTCCACAAAGACATATTGGTGCTGTCCGTTGCATAGCGAATATTTAATGGGTCATAGAGAAGAATACCGGCACAGTCAAATTCAACAAGTTTTTCTCGAACTCTTTTGAGACGATACTCCCTAATTTTGGTCATATCTGGATTAGCTAAACCAGCCTTAAGCCATTCAGACTCAGCAAGCTCTCCTGGGCCGAGTGCATGTTTATTGAGACTGTAAATATCCTCTTCACCTTTTAGCTGAGAGCCTATTTTTGCATGATGTCTTTTAGCTGCTGTAAAACTCATTTAATAATCCTCAATCGTCACCTCATTTTAGATCCAGACGGATCATAAAGGGGCTCCATAACAATAGATGCCTCTCTGAACTCTCCCAATATCTCGACTTCAAGTTTTGCATTGGACTCAATTAATTCAACTGGAAGATAGGTCATGGCAAGAGATTTTTTAACCGAATGACCATAGCCCCCTGAAGTAATATAAGAGACACACTTACCATTATGCATTACGGCTTCGTCACCACTGACATCGGTGTCAGTATGAATTTGAATTACTGAAAGCTTTTTACTAGGTCCATTCTTTTTCTCAGTTAAGGCTGCTTTTTTGCCTATAAAGTCCTTGTCCCAGTCCACAAAAAAATCAAGCCCTGACTCCATTATTGTAAAGTCTGGCCTAAAGTCCATGGTCCATGCGCCCCAACTCTTCTCAAGCCTCATAGACATCAACGCTCTTCCGCCAAACCACTTGAGATCAAGATCTGCTCCGGCATCTTCTATAGCCTCAAAGAGTTTCAGTTGGTACTGAGGGGCCACATAAATCTCATAGCCAAGCTCCCCTGTAAATGAAATTCTTACGCAGAGCGATGGCACGCCTCCAATAAATGTGTCCCTGATATCTCTGAATTTAAATGCTTCAGAGTGCACATCTTCTCGAGTAAGCCTTGATAACAATTCTTGAGAGTTTGGACCCGATATTGCAATGCCATGAAGCTCATCTGTCATGTTTTTGTAAACAACATCTTGGACCCCCTCGAGATACTTCTCAAACCAGCGAAGATGCATATTTTGGGCGACGCTTGAGCCAAACAAATAATAGGTTTCTTCATCAATACAGGCGACTGTGAGATCTCCGTTCAGCTTACCGCTCTCTAAGAGCATAGGTGTCAGATTCACTCTTCCAGGGCCTGGAATTCGACCCGCTAATACCTTATTCAAAAACGCTTTCGCGCCCTTACCCGTAAACTTATGGTTAGCAAAGTTCGCTACTTCACTTGCTCCAACAGAGGCTCTAACCGCTTCAACTTCCTTAGCCACATAATCATGAGATCTTGACCTTTGAAAGGTTGGCTCTTCATAAGCATCCTCTGGAGAGTTAGCAAACCAAAGAGCATTTTCAAGTCCAAAAGTATCCTGCCATACAGCACCTTTTTGAGTCAAGCGATCATAGATTGACGTAGTTTTTTGAAGCCTTCCTTTAGGTAAGGTTTCGTTAGGGAAAGTCATCACAAAGCGGCGCTCATAATTTTCAGAAGACTTGATTACGCCCCATTCAGGCGTTGCAAAATCTCCAAATCGCGCAATATCCATAGCCCAAACATCAACTGACGGCTCACCCTCAATCATCCATTCGGCTAATGTTTTACCAACGCCACCTGCTTGGCAGAATCCTGCCATGACGCCAACAGCTGTCCAGTAGTTTTTCATACCTGGAACAGGACCAATCATCGGATTTCCATCAGGTGAGAAAACAAATGGTCCATTTATAATATTTTTAATGCCTGCTGTTCCTAAAGCTGGGATTCTCTCAAATGCAAGCTCCAATCGATCGGCAATTCGGTCCAAGTCTGGCTCTAGTAAATCATGTCCAAAAGTTTGCGGTGTACCATCCAAAGACCATGGGGTTGATCGAGGCTCATAAGTTCCCAGCAACATGCCGGTGCTTTCTTGACGAGTATAAATATTAGCTTCAAAGTCAATACAACTTGGCAGTCTTTGGCCGTCTTTCAGGTTAGCAATTTGGTCAATCTCTTCGGTAATTAAGTAGTGATGCTCCATTGGCACCACTGGCAAATGTATTCCAGACATACGACCCAGCTCACGAGCCCAAAGACCGCCGGCATTTACAATATGTTCTGCATGGATATTGCCCTTTTCGGTCACAACATCCCATGAACCATCTGCCCTTTGGTTGGTTTCTATAACTGGTGTATGCGTATAAAACTCTGCGCCATGAACTCTAGCTGATTTGGCATAAGCATAGACAACTCCTGAAGGATCAATGTCACCATCAGATGGATCCCAAAGGGCAGCAACATAATGATCAGGATCAATTAATGGATGCTTTTCTACAACCTCATCAAGAGAGACAAACTCCTGATTTAAACCCAATGATCTAGCGTTTGAGCGCTCTCGTTTAAGGTAGTCATGCCAATTTTGATTTGAGGCTAAGTAGTAACCTCCCGTCGTATGCATACTAATTGAATGGCCGGAGGTCTCTTCAATTTCTTTATATAGATTGATTGTATAGTCTTGGAGTTTAGAAACATTAGGATCAGAACTGACTGTATGAAACGAACCAGCAGCATGCCAACTTGAACCCGAAGTTAGCTCATCTCGTTCTAAAAGAATGACATCCTTCCATCCCATTTTTGCAAGGTGAAAAAGGATTGAGCAGCCAACAACGCCGCCTCCAATTACAACCACTCTTGCCTGATCTCTCATAATGAATCCGTTAATAAAATTAAAATGTTAATTCAAAAAAGAATTAAACTCAAGTTAAAAAATTTAGTCAAAAATATTGAAAAAATTTAGCTCCTTATAAAGGTGGTGCGCCGCCTTCTGATACTCTTTTATCTACAAAACTTGAGAGTTCCTCTTCAACCTCAGATGCAAGTTTAGGTTCTTTGTAATCAGCTAAGAGCTGCTTCCATATTTTATTGGCGCGCTGAGAAGCAGTCTCAGAGCCTGCATCTCTCCATGACTCAAAATTTCTCCAATCAGACAATAGAGGGTTGTAGTGTTCTGTTTCATATCGATCCAATGTTTGCTGAGCTGCAAAAAAATGAGCGGCAGGACCCACTTCCGCAATTGCCTCAACACCAAGCGTGTCTTTATTGACAGGAGAAGGAGTTAAAAAAGCCTCCATCATTTGACTCATCTCTGCATCCAAAATGACCTTCTCATATGAAGCGCAGAGCCCGCCCTCAATCCAACCATGTCCATGTAGGATGAAATTGACTTGCCCTAAAAGACAGGCCCATAATGACATCTGAGATTCATAAACGGACTGCTCATCAGGAGCATTCGAGGCATTTGCATTAGAGGCGCGAAGAGGGATTTTATATTTTCTTGCAAGCTGTCCACTTGCAATTGTGGCCTGTGTATATTCTGGTGTCCCAAAGGCAGGGGAGCCTGATTTCATGTCAACATTAGATGTAAAGCTTCCATAAATTGCCGGAGCCCCTGGATTAACGCATTGATGAAAGGCAAGGCCCGCTAGGGACTCTGCATTCTGTTGGACAAGAGCGCCTGCAACAGTAATAGGCGCCATAGCGCCAGCCAAGGTGAATGGGGTATAGATTACTGGCTGATTATGTTCTGCCATTTCGATTGCTCCCTCCAATAATGCCTTATCATAGACTAAGGGAGAGTTCGCATTGACGACTGTTGTAATTGATGGCTCTTTTAAAAGGGTTTCTTTATCAATGCCTCTTGTAATTCGAACTATTTCAATGGCATCTAACATTCTCTCACTTCCAATAGCATAACCAAATAGAGGTTTTGTCGATAATCGAGCGGCAGCTGATACCGCATGTAAATGGCGCTCGCGAACATCCAAGTCACAGGGCTCAACTGGGTAACCGCCTAGAGCATGCACAGTATTCAAGATTTCACCAAGCTTGATTAGGTTTGAATAATCCTCAAAGTTACCTAAGATTCGTCCTCTATCAAGATCTGATACATTTGGGGCGCTCGAGACCATGGTGTTGATAAAGGATTGACCTCCAACATGAACATGCCTCTCTTTATATCTACCATGAAGAGTAAATTCACGTGGAGTAGTGGAAATTTTCTCCATCACGAAGTCTGGATCAAATCGAACTCGTCTTCCATCACTTCCAATCATTGCGCCTTCTCTCTTGAGAATTTCAACAGCGCGCGGCGACTGAATATCCATACCTGTGTCGCACAAAACTTTTAATGAAGCCTGATGAATTGACTCAATCTCATCTTCTGAAAAGATTGACATCGGCTGAAAGGGATTCTTTTTTTGACCGTAAGGAGCCTGCTGAAAGCTTGTAACTTCTCTAACGTTTTTACTTCGACCTCTTCTCACTAGCACTCAACCTAATGATGTATAGAATTTGGATGTTAAATGAATTTACATGTCAACACAAGAAAAAATTAATTTCTTGGATTTTGAGCCATCCTTTCTAAAATATCAACGCCCTGTTGTTTCCAAAAATGCAACAGATCAATAAAGATCCAATTTTCAGCGAGCATGTCTCCTTCCCTCCTGTACATATCTATGACTCTCATATCGCCTGGCTTTCCAGTTGCAGGCATACCCATAAAGCCCCCTGTTGGAGTGAGTGTAAGATTAGGCCATCCAAAAAAACCACCAAAATTACCTTCAGCTAATTTGCAAAGATGTCCATTAGATATCCGATCTTTAAAAGAAGCTCTAAATGGTCCTGAATGCTGCTCGGCATATCTTTCAATGGTATAGGTTGCTCCAATTCCAGCAGGCCCCCACCAGATCATATCTTCTTTCCAGCTTCTTCTTAACTCATCAACTAGAGGTAATTCATTAGTATGCTTCCAATCTCTCATATCCTCAACCATGAAATTTATTGAAGCAAGAGTTTTTTCTCCCTCAGCGGCATCCTGCTCATCAAAAAGTAAACCTTCGTGAGTCATTGGTCCTGACTGAACAAGATGCGCCCCTGTTTGAGGTGGAAAAGGAGTTAAACCAACTTGAATCATCACATGAGGAATATCAAAAAACATGGCTGTTTCAGTAATCTTTCCATCTTGAACTTTATTAAATTCACAGTAACGCAGAAAAGCCATTTTTCTTGATGGCTGAATTCCAAGCCACTCATTATCAAATAAGCCCATCAAGTGACCCATGGAGACAACCCAAACGGATTCAAAACCATCTATCTGGTTTTTACCAGCTATAAAAATATCCATCCTTCTTTGCATATTTTTAAAGGCATGGCGAAATGGCTGCCAGAAGACTTTAGATAATTCTTCTGCATCAGATTGTTCATTAAAAGGGTGAAACCCTCTCCAAATATAGTCTTTACTAATATGGTTGCTTAAGACTTTTGAAATTTCATCACCCTCTGCCTTATCCAAGGCTTTGTAATAATCTAAAACTAAGTTTTTTTCTTTTTGAAAATTCTGATTCATATTCCTATCCCATTTAATATCATTCTAGCACCTCTCTCAGCAATCATCATCGTTGGAGCAGAAGTATTTCCACTCACAATGCTTGGCATAATTGAGGCATCAATCACTCTAAGGTTACTCATACCCTTTACTTTTAAATCACTTGGTGAGACGACTGCTAAATCATCGGTGCCCATCTTACAGGTGCCAACTGGATGGTAGACTGTAAGCGATGTCCGACGGATATACTCTAATAGATCTTCGTCTGATTGAATTGATTTCCCCGGTGCTATCTCCTCTCCTCGAACTTCGTCAAACTCTTTAGATGCCAAAACTTCTCTCGCTTTTTTTATGGCCTCAACAATGTTTGCCTCATCTCTGGAGTCAGATAAAAAGTTGTGATCAATCAGGACTTGATAGTTGTCACCATAACTCTTTAACTTAACTGAACCCTTACTATGAGGCCTCAATAAACAAGTAAACAATGAATAACCATGGCCGAACTCAAATTTTCTTCCTCGATGGCTACGATATATAGGCGTAAAGTGAAACTGAACATCTGGATATTCAGGTGCTCCTAGTTTGGTAGCTGCAAAACCCCCTGCCTCAACAAAATTACTCGTCCACCAGCCCATTCTCCTAAATAGATAGTTAAACGGTGAGGTAAGTACTTGAGGTATGAGTGATTTCCAAGACACTCCGATTGACTCCGCTTTATTTGAGCGAACTGTAACCATCGTATCAAGATGGTCCTGAAAGTTTTCCCCAACCCCTGGAACATTGAGGTGGCATGTAATTCCTTCCTTTTCAAGCTCCTCCTTATTCCCCACTCCTGAGGACATAAGTATTCTTGGGGATTCAATTGCACCAGCAGATAGCACTACTTCTTTATTGCAATACAATTCTTTATCAACACCGTTAACTTGAAGTTTTATGGATTTGGCAGTATCGCCATCAATTTCAATGGATTGAACTCGAGCATGGGTAAATATAGTTAGGTTGGGCCTAGAAATAATAGGCTCAATAAAGGCCCTGTAAGAATTAACCCGAGTTCCTTTATCTTGATTTACCTTATAAATACCCAAACCCAATTGAGAGGCATCATTAAAGTCAGAGTTCTGAGGAAGGGCTATATGACTCCCTGCATTAATAAAGCGTTTTGCAGTTTTATTAACCTCTTGAGGTTTGACAACTGGCCATTCTCCATCCTTGGAATGGTACTTTGAATCTCCTCCTGTTTGATCTTTTTCAAGAGATTTAAAAATAGGCAAAACATCATTATATGACCAGCCCTTACAGCCTAATTTTTCCCAATTATCATAATCATGCTTATTGCCGCGGATGTATATCATTCCATTAATTGAACTTGATCCACCAAGACACTTTCCTCGATTGATAGTTATGACTCGGTTTTTTAAGTTCTTTTGTGGGACGCCCTTATAAGCATAATCTAGATTCTTATGATCATAAGCAAAATATAAGCCCGCAGGAATTTTGACCCATGGACTTTTATCACTTCCACCTCCCTCAACAAGGCAAACAGCGTTTTCAGGGTTCTCACTCAGACGATTAGCCAATACGCATCCTGCAGAACCTGCACCAATAATAATATAATCAAACTTTTCCATGGTTTATCCCTTGACAGCACCCGCTGTAAGTCCGCTTACAAGTTGCCTCTGAAAGAATAATACTAGAAGAAATAATGGGATTATAGATGAAACAACTGCCGCTACAGCAAACATCACATTGCCCTCTGTTTGAGTGGTACCCATAAAACTAGCAATTTTTGGAACCATTGTTTGATTGTCTTGATTTAAAAGAACAGCTGTGACAGCAAAATCATTATAAGCCAAAAGAAATGAGAAAAGACCCGCCGTAATCACTCCAGGCCACATTACAGGGATAATGACATGTCGAAATGCTTGAAACTGAGTGCAACCATCTACTTTAGCACTCTCATCAAGCTCTTTTGGTATTGTTTGAAAAAATGAGTGAAGCATCCACAAGGTAAATGGCTGATTGATTGCCACTAACACAATAATGGTGGTGGGCAATAAACCCCAAACATTCCACGCATAAAATGGAGGAAGATATCCTGAAACCAAAGTTATTGGCGGTAAAGCGCGAAAAACAAGAGCTATTATTAGAAGCCAAAATGAATAACGGAAGCCTGACCTAGAAAGGGCGTACCCTCCCAAAGTAGCAATAGTGAGTGAGGTAAGTACAGTAAAAAAACAGACTATTGCTGTATTGGTAAAAGCGCGCCAAAACTCTTCCTGAATCCATGCACCCTCATAGCCTGCACCTGTAAAAGATTCTCCATATACTGCCTGCGTCCTGACACCTGATATGGCATGTGTCCAGTCTCCCTTTGAGAAAAAATCTAACTCTACCTTAAAGGATCCCCACATTGTCCAAAAGAATGGAAAGGCTGCCACAATTAACCAAAGCAACACAAAGCCATAAATCAATAACTGTAGTCCCAATGGTCTCTTAATTTGATTAGAAGTCATATTATTTCTCTGGATTAAATTCACGCCACGTTCTTATCAAAACGGGCAATAGAAGAATAACAACTCCGATGATTGTCAGAACTGATGTCGTTGCTGCAGACGAAAAAAGTCTGATTTCTTGACCAATATCATTCCATATAATCCATGAGAGTGAGGTTGCATGTGCAGATGCACTAAAACCAACTATTGGCTCAAATACTCGAAAGTTATCCATTAGTTGAATTAATGCCACGAAAGCAACTAGTGGCGACAAATGAGGAACTACAACATGAATAACTTGTTGAAAACGCGTAGCCCCATCAATCATTGCCGACTCCAAAGTCTCTTTAGGAACCGTTTGAAGACCAGCATAAAAAACAATAAACGCGAAAGGGGCAGAATGCCACACACCATAAACGATCAGCGTTACCCAGGTTAACCCAGTTGATGCCTTTAATGATAGATTTGGATCTGAAAATATCTCTTGGAGTCCTGAGCCAACTATTCCTCTCGCATCAATCATCCAAAATAGAATTAATGAACCAACAAGGGGGGTCACAATCATTGGAAGCAATGAAAAGAACACCATAAGTCCTTTAAGGTGTCGATGCAGCGAGTTGACTGCCAGTGCAATTATCAATCCAAACAATATAACCAAAGGGGTTACCACAATGACATAAGTCAAAGTGAATCCCATTGCTCTATAAAATTGAAGATTTTTGAGACTGGAAATAAAACCAGTGAAGCTTGACCTAGTCTGCCAAAACTCGGCAACCTCTTTAAAGGCTAGATGGTTTCGATCAGTATAGATTTCAAATCCAACCCACTGCCCTAAGGGCTTATCTTTCTTCAGTTGTTCGGTTGCCTGATGGTCAATAGTCGATTCTGTCGCACAGCCGAATGGATCACAGATTTCAGAAACAAGCAATACCTCCTCATGTGGCGCATGAAATGACTGGCTCACAACAGAAGTTAGGGGTAATGCTATAAATAAAAGCATCGCCAGCGCTGTAGGTAGAAAGAACCAAAAAAAAGTTTTATGCTTCATACAAGTTAGTCATCGTTTAAGGCTCTATATTACACAAAAAGAAGGGGCACGCTTTAAACATGCCCCTACTTAGGAGATCAAAACATTAAAGTTTAGAGATAACCTTTTTCTTTAGCAGCTGTTGTGTAAGCCGCCTCTAGATCAGCAAGTGCTTGACTAGCTGTTTCTTTTCCTTGCATGAAATCAACAAGTTCCTTACCTGCTGCTGAATGCATTAGGCCAGCATATGGCAACATTGGATATGGAGTTGTTCCCATTGCAGCCGCAGCAAATACACCTTTGGCAGCATCCGTTGGCTGATAACCATCAATTAGCCAAACTGCTAACGGGGAAGTTTCATCATTTAGCATTTCAGGACGAATTGCGTGCATCATAGCCATAAAGGTAGCTTCTGCATCTGCATCCGAAATGTTTTTAGAAACAGTGAATCCATCCCACCATAGTGTTGAAGCAGGAGTTGAACCACCGCCTACTGTCATTGGACCTGCAATATCAGTATTGTTTGCAACTGTTGGGTCGACTTCATCACTCTTAAGTGGTCCAACACGAGAGCCCCACATATTCATAAGAGCAACATTACCTGCTTTCCATTCAGCACTCGTTGCGTTAGAGTCGTGAGTCAAGTAGTCTGGGTTCATGTAATCTGATAACGCTCTCATCATGTGAAGTGCATCTTCACCATGTTGATTGTTAACTGAAATCTCAGCTGAACCAGGCTTAAAGAACTCACCGCCATGACCAATATACATATTGACAAATTCCTCAGCTAAGTTCCAGCCAGCAGCATAAGCACCACCAACTGGATGGTCCATCATTCCACTAGCACGGATATTGGCAGCAGCAACTAACATCTCTTCATAAGTTGTTGGCGGCGCAATACCTAGTTGATCTAAGATATCTGCTCTGAAAACTAAATGCTGAGCATTTGCCATGAAGGCAACACCCATAATATTTCCATCAACAGTAATTAGCTGACTCTTCTGTAGTCCTTGACCATGCTTAGCAACTAAATCATCAAGCGGCCTAATCACATCATTATTCATTAGTGCAACAATCGATGAGTTTGCAACAATCGCTGATGTAAATTCAGCTGGATTACCTTGCATACCAGGCACATTGATTTTTTGGTGATCAGCTGTCAAGTTTTTCTCTACTGTAACACCACCACCAGCACATTCCATAGCACCTGCACCAACAGTTTGGATTGCTGGGAATTCATTTCCAACAATGCTTACACGGCCATCGGATGCTCCGCATCCTGCCCAGGCACTAGAAGCTAATGTTGTTAACGCTACAACTGTAGCAATTTTTCTTAAAAACATATTTACTCTCCTATTTTTTCTCAATTAAATACTCTTTATATCACATCGAATGAACATAAAAACTTAATTTTGCATACGATTGCAATGAATTATAACACAGTCTATATTAATATATAAATATTTTTGCATTCGTATTCAGAATATTCCTTTAGAATCATTTTTTAAATAGAAACTAACCTTACTATTAAATATTATTTTTTAAAATTGCACTACTTTTGCCAATTCAGCAATGGGTCATAACCTAGCTGCAATAAAACATGTGGAACATCGACAAATACCCAATTTTCAACTAAAAGCTCGTTTTCACGACGCCACCAATCACAAACGCGCATAAAAACTCGCTCGTTGGTTGTACCTTGTCCTAGGAATGGCTTGACATTAACCCCAGTCAAGGATGGCCAACCTCCAGAGCAGGTGTAATTTCCCTCGCCAAATCTTGTAAAGTGTTTTGTAAAGCCATTATTTTTTGCTCCACCTGACCACCCTTCAAACTGAGATTCAAACGGAACCTGAAATGAAGCGAACTCTTCAACACCTATAAAAGAACCGAATGCACCCGGACCATACCACATCATATTCTCATGCCAATAGGGCCGCCAGGACTCATCCTTTGTCGCTAATTTATCAAGCATATCGGTAACAATTTGATAGCTTTGCTGCCCCTCAGCAGGGTCTAGAGAATTTATAAGGACGCCATCTCGTGAGGCAGGCCCCTGGATCAGACCGGTGTATCCTCGTGAATACCCAGGCCCAATATCCAAAGGCCATTGATTACAGGCAATCATCAACTCTGGAATGTCTAGAAAGATATAACTTTCGACAGCCTGATTATTCTCGATACGGTGGAATTCACCATAGCGCAGGTAACTCAGACTTTTCGTTGCTGTAATACCAATCCAATCACTTACAAATTGACCAACATAATAACCCGTTGAGCTTACCCAATTTTGTCCCTCAAATTCTCCAGTCATGAAGATATCATCGCGCCTATAGAGCCCTGCAAATGAATGCTGGAGCGGCAGGAGAAACTCTTTAAGGTATATATCTAGACCTTTGAGCTGATTAAACGGATGGACAATATTAATGTCAGCATCCTCGCTAAAAAAACTCGTAATGTTCGATGAGAAATCTCCCGGATAGCTTAATGCTTTTGCATATTTTAAATAGAGTGAGCGGTCAGGTATCGACATAGAAAATCCTTTTAATATATATACTTTAGGGCAACTAAATGATTAATAAAGTAAAAACTAGGTACGGGATTTTTCAAAGTCTTCCCATGCTCTTTTAAAATCATCAAACGTAAATTCAGTTTTTTCTGCAGGATTTAATATGAGCCTTTCAGAAGCAAACAACTTGTTAATTGAATCTTTCAAAATAGGTATTACCTCATTCGGAACTACAACTGCTCCATGACGATCTGCATGTATTAAGTTGCCCGGACTGACCGTCAATCCAAAGACATTTACAGGGGTATCTATCTCACGGACATGGACAAAGCCATGGCTAGGGCCTATAGAACCAGCAACCACTGGAAATTCTTCTGCAAGATCACCTAAGTCCCTCATTACTCCATTTGTTAGTGCCCCTGAAAGTCCAAACCCCTTGTGTACTTTGGTATTAATTTCTCCCCAATAAGCACCGATACAATTTGGAAAATCAAGATCTTCAATGACTACAACAGTCGAGCCATGAAACTCTGACATGTAACGATAGTAATTCATTCTGCGCTCTTTGATGATGTCGTTGTTTTCTTTTGGAGGCTCTAAGGCTGCAATTTTTGCAGTTTTTGCATAGCCCACCATTGCACCACCCTCAGGATCTGAAGAGATCATTGTACCTCGTGTAAATTGTGAAAAACCCCGTTTGCCTTGAGCAACCTCAATCGCATTACAGACAGTTGGTGTATCGACCGACTGAAGCAGTTTTAGTAAATCTGAATCTATTTCATCAGCCATTCTTTTAATACCTCCGTTGTTTCTCTGGGTTGCTCCAATGTAGGCATATGGCCTGCATTATTAATTATTTTTAAATCTGAATCACTAATCATATTATGCATCATCTCATGTCTTTCCACAGTACATAATTTATCCTCTGAGCCGCACATAATCAATACGGGGATATTAATTGATTGAATAGTGTTCAATTGATCTGCCCTTTTTTGAAGTGCTCTTGATTGATTAATAAAAACATCTGGTCCTAGGCTCAATGCCATATCCATACAGACATCAAGAACACTGCTTTTATTTTCACTCTCTGCAAGATAATTTGGTTTCATTTCATCTCGCATCACCTCTAGAAGCCTACCTTCTCTAACATCTTTTATCTGGGGTTCACGCTTTAATTTAACTTCGTCTAGTTCAGCCTTAGGGTTTGTATCCATGAGTATGAGTTTCTCAATCCGATTCGGCTCTTGAGAATATATCTCCATAGCAACAATACCGCCCATTGAATGCCCTAGAAGTGAAAAACTTTTTGGAGCCTTTTTTAGCAAGTCTGAGGCCAGTTCCCTGACAGTTGGAAAACTAGAAATATCTGCAACAGTTACTTCTAAATTCTTACTGAGCTCTTCAATTTGTGGGGAAAAGATTCTTTCATCGCACATCATTCCCGGAACCATAACTAGACTCTTCACAACTAATTACTTGCAAGCAAAGCGCCCTCAGAAAGTGACTTTAGCTTAGCAAAAGCAATATCAGGATCTACAGCTCCAAATCCTGCGAAAGTTCCAAAGCCACAGTCAGAGCCCGCTATAACTCGCTCCTTTCCAACAATGTTAACAAATTTACTGATCCTTTCAGCGACTAGCTCTGGGTGTTCAATAAAGTTAGTCGTTGTATCAACAACTCCTGGAACAAGTATCTTGTCATCGGGTATTTCATTCTTACGATCACGAAAGACTGTCCATTCATGAGCATGCCTTGGATTTGAGGTTTCAAATAATGTGTATTGAGCATTTGCTTTCATCAAAGTTCCAAAAACCTTATTCATATCAATATCACAGACATGAGGACCCTCATAGTTTCCCCAGCAAATATGAATTCTTACTTTTTCCGATGGGACATTTTTTAGAGCATGATTTAAAGCCTCCATGTGCGACTCTGCTATCTTTATGAACTCCGAATCTGATAAGTCACTAAATAGCATATGTCGGGAGAGTGCTAGGTCTGGACAATCCAGCTGCAAGTCTAATCCTGAAGCTACAATCGTTTCATATTCTTCTCTCATAGCGTCTGCAAGAGCTGCAAGGTAAGCTTCTCTTGTGGCATAAAAATCATTCTGCAGAAATAAAGAAATCACGCCTGGTGAGGCTGCATTCATAAAACCTCTCTCAACGCCCTTGGCTTTCATTGCATTTTTTAAATTGGTGATGTCTTTTTGAAGCTCTCCCTGCCCCTTAGACTTTACTTCTCCAGTGCACATTGGCCTTGCATATTGGGGCGTACCACCCTCATCTGCAAGTCTCTGAAGGAATCCTGGGAAAAGCTTTAAGTCTTCTGGTGCGTTTCTTGGACTATCTCCGGAAAATCCGGTATATCTATCTTTGACATAGGTAGCGTAAGAAATTTTGGAGGTTTCGCCATCACTAACAATATCAATTCCAGAATTTTTTTGTTTTTCAACTGTACTCAAAACATTTCTCTGCATGCATTCATCAAAGCTTTTTTCATCATAATTTTGATTATTTTCTCTTGCAAAAATAAAGTCGACTACCTCCTGACTTCTGGGCAATGAGCCTACGTGACTAGTTAAAATTTTATTCAATTTAATCTCCTTAAAATTAAGACTACATTCTCCATGTTGGCCCTGCTGTGTCATTAGTCTTAGTCACCCGAAAAAGACTGGATTCATTTGAGTTTAATGGTGCCATCCTATAAGTTAAGTTGGGCGTTATAAGGCATGTGTCACCCTCTAATAATTCTGAACTACCACCTTCATATTCTAGAGACCAGCTACCCTTTGAAATCATATTAACTTGATACTGGCCTGGAGAATCGAACTCATTAATAAACGAACTATTTGTAATAAAGTCAACTTCGAAACCGGGCCTATCTTTTAATATTCCATTTTTTCCTATGACGTTGACTAATCCTTTTTTTGAACTTTCAAGAAGATCTGCTGCACTAACAAAAAAGTTTTTTTCAAATTCTTCAGTTGTAACAATAGGAAAATCTTTTAGCTCGTCGTCACTTAAAAGGGGCATTGGATTAACATTGCCTGGAAGCGACTCTCCTTTTTTAGTGTCATAAAGCAATCCATTTTCGCCCAATATAAGGCCGTACTCTTTTGCATTATTGATGACTTCGGGAGCCCATGTCACTCCGCCTCCGGCATCATCACCTCCCAGAACTGCCATTATCATTCCGTAGTAATTGCCAATATTTTTAAATGCTCTAAAAATACCAGTAGGAATATTAACCAAGTCGCCTTCACTCGCAATTACCTCGCCGTCTTTTCCATCACGACCCCAAAAGAAACGCCATCTGCCTTTAAGGACATAAAAAACTTCTGCTGTGGTGTGAGAGTGCAATGAATTAGTGCAGCCTGGTGGCTGACCAGCTGCACCTATATTAAAGCCAGGTGTCTCCTTAATATGAACATGTTGATCAGGGCTTTCAGAAACCCCAGAACCAATAATTGTAAAATTTTCTTTTTGATTTGAGCCAGGCGTATGAGCATCAATAAATGCCGTCTTACATGGCTTTAAATCAGAATATCTCACAATAAATTTTTCCATCTCTTCCGAGGTCATAAATTAGCCTGTTTTAATTATTATTTGCTTCCATAGAGCCGTTTCATCGAACAGAGTGTATTCCCTTCTTAATCCCCACGGTCCAAACTCTGCATGGGTAACACCCATAACATATAAATCCGCCCCTGTAGGTTCACCAAAAACTCCCCATCCATCATGCTTACCTTTGAGATTCCATCGAACCGCAGCTCTTGGAGAAAGCTGTTCATCTTCGCGTCCGATTTGATGCTCTACTGTAAATTTTGCGCTTGGCATTGAAGAGCGAAGCCCCATCCAGAACTCTTCTGCGTCATTATATGAGTGACCACTAATGCCTCCTGGATATTCAAGATGACAGCCTCGGTCATATTCGGACCTAAAGACTGAGGAATCTGAATTCATAATACGCTCCAATATGCCAACAAATCTCTCTCCCAATTCATTTTGGTTACCTTTTCCCGTGTAGGGTCCAGGCTGATCCATCGAATCATTGAATGGATGCTGGCATTGCTGAACACCACCCTCCTGATCTATCTGATTTCTAGCAAAATCCTGCGGAGTCATACCTAACTGTCTAACGATAGCGCCCTGATCTCTTATCAGCCACTCATCATTGACCTGGTTGTTGATTGCATGGCAATCTGCAATGGTCCTGAATACAACTTTTTTTCCAGTTGCATTTCCAAATGAGCCATCTCCAAGATGGGAGGCTGTTGAAATAATTCGATGAGAAGACAACATCCCTTTCTCTGGACTGCCTGACCAAATTACATCTTCTCCTAAAAGCTTACGATCAGGAAACTCAAATAATGTTGCCTTGGTGGCCTCGATAACTGTTTTATTGCCAATCACCAGAGAGGGTGGTGCTCTTAAAATAATATCATCTGAATATAGATACAGAAGTTTATCAATCCCTCTCTCTTCCCAAATTTCATGAGTTATGCCATTAATCCAATCTGGAAAATTTGCATACTTTGAATCGAACCCTTCCATTAATTATCTCCTATTTTTCGGACATTCTTGCTGACCCTCTCACCATCAGTGGACCATCAATTTCAATTCTTCTTGCGGTTGTCGTCTTGTTCTCAATACTTTCAATTAATATTGAAACGGTTTCTGCTACCATTCGATTTGCAGGCTGACGAACAGTTGTTAGGTCGTAGGCTGGCCATGATGAAATGGGGACATCATCATATCCAACAACAGAGACCTGCTCAGGGACTTTTAATCCAAGCTCAAACCTAATTACATCAATGACTGCAATTGCCATTGCATCATTGGCAATGAATACCGCATCTGGAAAATCTTTATTGGTAAACATTTTTCTTGCAGCTTGCCTCGCTTCATCAGTATTAAAGTTTCCAACTTCACGGGCAAAGAGCATTTGTCCATTTCTGGCTAGCTCGTTTACGAATCCTTTTTCTCGATCTCGTTGTGTAGAAGCGCCTTCCCAGCCCGCAATGTATCCAATTTTCTTATGGCCACCTGCCAAAAGAAATCGTGCGACTTTCTGACCTCCAAGCTCATTATCAGATGTGACTGCAGAAAATCTTTCATCATCTTGTGATCTATTGAATAGAACAACAGGGACTCCAGCTGATCCACATCTTTTAGCTAAGTCAGAAGACATAGAAACAGATGCAGCTATAATCCCATCAACTTGATAATCTAGTATTTCATCGACAGCATCCTCAATATCATCCTCAGTGTTACCAGCCATAAATATAAGAACGTGATACCCTTTCTTTTGAAGAGCACTGGATAGAAGCTCTAATGCCTCTGGATAAAAATAATTATCAAGGTAGGCCACAACAAGCCCAATAATTCTTGACCTTCCCGTTATCAATGAACGAGCCAGAACATTTGGCCTATAGCCAAGCTTTGCAGCTGCCTTACGAACCAATTCATTTGTTTTTTTAGAAGATGATGCTCCAGGAGTAAACACTCGAGAAACAGCAGACTGACTTACGCCGGCTAATTTAGCGACCTCCAATGATGTAACTTTTTTATTTTCCATTAGTCTGCAGTCCATCCTCCGTCAATCATCAAAGCAGAGCCAGTGATCATGCTAGATGCCTCTGACGCAAGAAAGACCACTGCGCCCATCACGTCCTGCACTTCACCCACACGACCAAGTTTTATTTTCTCCTCAATCCATTTTTTACGCTCAGGATTATCGAATGTAGACTGAGTTAAAGGTGTGCGAATAAATGTTGGACAAATGGTGTTCACTCTAATTTGATGCCTCCCCCACTCAATAGCCATTGCCTTTGTGAAACCCTCAACAGCATGTTTTGAAGCTGCATATACTGCTCGATCAACCCCGCCGACATGACCCATTTGAGAAGATATATTAATCAACGATCCAGGCTTTTTTGCTTTAATTAAAGATTTTGCAATAGACTGTGTTAGGAAGTATGCGCCCTTAAGATTTACATTCATTACCTCATCAAAATCTTCGGCTGATGTTTCTAATGAGGGAGTATGTCGTCCTAAGCCAGCACTATTAACCAAAACATCAAAAGGCTTTTGGTCTTTTAAAACAGTATCGATTGAGACTAAATCTGAGATATCAAGCTGTAAAGTCTCTGCTCTGAATCCTTTCATGATAATTGCCTCAGCTGCTTCATTTAAAGCTTTAATATTTCTTGAGGCTAAGACAACATCAGCTCCAGCCTCAGCCAGAGCAACTGCGCATCCTAAGCCAATTCCTGATGAAGCGCCAGTTACTAAAGCCCTCAAGCCATCCAGTCTTAATGAAGGCGTCTTAGGTAAATCAATCATTTATTACGCTCCTTAATAAATATAAGAGCTTTATTGGTTGAGTGCAAACTAGGCTTATTGAGCAGCTTTACCATAGGGCACATCTTCACCACCATAACGCCTAACTCTGATGTTAGCCTGCTCTGCGTGACCAACAAAAGACTCAAGCATACAGAGTCTTGAGCAGTATCTGCCAATCTTGACTGCAGCTTCATCCGTTGTAATTTTTTGGTAGCTATGTGTTTTAAGATACTTACCAACCCAAAGACCGCCAGTATAACGTCCCGCTTTTTTTGTAGGAAGCGTATGGTTAGTTCCAATCACTTTATCACCATTTGATACGTTAGTTCTTGGCCCTAAAAATAAGGCACCATAAGAGTGCATATTATCCAAAAACCAGTCATCACGATCAGTCATTACTTGAACATGCTCAGAAGCAATCTCATTAGCAACCTGAAGCATTTCATCGTATGTATCACAGACTACTACCTCCCCGTACTCCTCCCAACTAACGCCTGCAGTGTCAGCTGTTGGAAGGATAGTTAGTATTCTATCAATTTCATTAAGAGTTTCATCTGCAAGATTTTGACTATTGGTTACAAGGACTGCTGGCGAGTTATAGCCATGCTCAGCTTGACCCAATAAATCAGTTGCACATAATTCAGCATCAACGGTCTCATCTGCAATCACCATGGTCTCTGTTGGTCCAGCAAAAAGATCAATTCCAACTCGTCCAAAAAGTTGTCTTTTAGCTTCAGCCACATATGCATTACCGGGACCTACCAGCATATCGACTGGGGCAATCGTTTCAGTGCCTAAGGCCATAGCACCAACTGCTTGAATGCCGCCAATCACATAAATCTCATGGGCTCCACCAAGGTGCATTGCAGCAATGACAGCTGCATTAGGCTGCCCTTGATAGGGCGGAGTGCAAGCTACAATTCTAGGAACCTTGGCAACGCTAGCAGTGACGACTGACATGTGTGCTGAGGCGACCATTGGGAACTTACCTGCCGGCACATAACAGCCTACTGACTGAACGGGTATATTTTTGTGCCCAAGGATAACGCCTGGCATTGTTTCAAGTTCGATATCTTGCATCGAGTCTCTTTGAGCTTGTGCAAAGTTCCTCACTTGTTCTTGAGCAAACTTAATATCTTTCATGTCTCTATCAGACACATTTGCAATAAGACTATCAATCTCAGCTGAGCTTAGTTTGTAAGTTTTTGGTGAGTAATTATCAAACTTTTCTGAGAACTCTCTTACAGCAGCATCGCCTTTTTCTTCAATGACTTGAAGTGTATTTTTAACTACCTCAACCACCTGAGCATCATCGATTGCTTTATCTTCAGCAGTTTTTCCTTTTTTTAAATAATATATAGCCATAGTAATTCCAATTAATTAGGTTTGGGTGATTCAGCCTCGCCCCGATCAAAAGCCTCCCAGCCCTGGCCATTAAAAACATCAACTCCAAGTTGGGCAAGAATACTTGGGAAATCTACATTGACCCAATTATCTATAATGAGGCCATCTCTAACTTCCCAAAAATCTGTGTAATGAATTTTCACGCGCTTGTTTGTAGGTTTAATACCCATGAATTCTCCACTATGAACAGCGTCGATGTGCCCAAAACATGAAGCCCATTCACCGTCCACAAGAAACTTATCTGTTTTGTATATTCTATCTGTAAAAGCTGCTCTTAAAGGGAGCTGCCAGTTGTTTCGAAACTCTTCAAGGTTGTTTTTTGTTCCACATCCTTGATTGCCCATCCATCGAAAATCTTTATGAAAGTGCTTATCCATACTATTTGAATTAGCTCCCAATGCTTCTTCCATTGCCTTAACTACTGCAAGGGTTTTTTGGGATTTTTCATCATAACTCATCCTATATCACCATCTCTAGTTATCTAGCATTTGTCCTGATTCACTGTCGAACAATAGGCATAAATTAGCAGAGATATTTGCCATAACCTTAGAGCCAATATCAACGTGATAGTTTTTATCAGACTTAATTGAAATTAACTCTCCTCCAGATTTAATGGAAACCATTGTCATATCTCCAAGAAGCTCCATTGAAAATGCTGGGGCAGAAATTGCACCTTTTGACTTAACAATGACAGCATCCTCAGCTCTAAATCCGAGTGTAACCTTACCCTTATGTTTTTTACTCAGACCATCAATCTTTACGCCGTCACATGTGAAAACACCGTCCGAAATTGAACCTTTCAATAGATTCATGGCTGGGGATCCAATAAAGCTGGCTACGAAACTATTGGCGGGTTTGTTGTATATTTCTTGAGGTGTTCCAACTTGCTGAACGATTCCAGCATTCATTACCACAACTCTATCTGCCAAAGTCATAGCTTCTACCTGATCATGTGTCACATAAATAGTTGTAACTTTTAAACTATGCTGTAGATTTTTTATTTGTGCACGAGTGGAAACACGTAATTTAGCATCAAGATTTGATAATGGCTCATCCATCAAAAAGACTGTTGGCTCTCTTACAATTGCCCTTGCTAATGCAACTCTTTGCCTTTGGCCTCCAGAGAGCTCTGCTGGTTTTCTGTGAAGATAATCATTCAGTTCAACCATTTCTGAGGCTCTCATCACTTTCTCATCATGGAGAGATTTATCAATTTTTCTGACCTTTAAAGGAAAACGAATATTTTCATAGACTGTCATGTTGGGGTATAGCGCATAAGATTGAAATACCATGGCAACATCTCGGTCTTTTGGCTCAAGGGAGTTAACAACATTTCCATCAATTAAAACCTCGCCATTTGTAACATTCTCTAAGCCAGCAATCATTCTCATTGTCGTTGTCTTACCACAACCTGAAGGCCCTAACAAAACTAAAAACTCTTCATCAGGTATAGTAAGGTTAAAGTTGTCTACACCTACAAAACTACCCCATCGTTTTGTAAGATTTTTTAATTCAATTTCTGCCATAATATTCTTGTGTAAACTAATTCTTATAAATTAAGGAATGTATGCAAAATGCATACGATTGCAAAATATTATAGCACAAGGTTTTTTCTTTGAATGATAATGTTGCAATCCTATGCAAAAAAAATACTTAATTAACTATTGTTTAATGTGAATTTTGAAATAAAATTCAAATTTCTATTTAAGGGGAGAAGAATATGACAAACCTGCAACCATCGAGAGAAGTCTTTATTACTTGTGCTGTTACCGGCTCAGGTGACACAACTGGAAGATCTGATAAGGTTCCTATTACGCCGCAGCAAATTGCCGATTCTTGCATCGAAGCAGCTGAAGCTGGTGCAGCAATTGTTCACATTCATGTTCGAGATCCTAAAACAGGTGCCCCAGCTCGTGATCCTGATCTCTATAGTCAGGTGATCGACATAATCAAGAAATCAAACGTTGACATGGTCATCAACTTTACTGCTGGAATGGGTGGTGATATTGTTTTTGGATCAGCTGAAAAGCCTTTTCCTCTAAATGAAGCTAGCACAGACATGGTTGGAGCTACAGAAAGACTGGAACATGTGCGCAATCTCCTTCCAGAAATTTGTACCATTGATTGTGGCACAATGAATTTTGGTCATGGTGATTATGTAATGACCAACACCTCGTCTGTTCTTCAAGAAATGGCTCGTCAGGTTCAGGCGCTTGGAGTCAGGCCTGAGATTGAATGTTTTGATACAGGTCATTTACAACTGGCAATATGGCTCAAGAACCAAGGATTAATTGATGATCCAGTAATGATTCAGCTCTGCATGGGAATCCCATGGGGCGCTCCAGATGATATGCATACATTCTTAGCGATGACTTCAAGTATTCCCAAAGATTGGACTTTTTCAGCCTTTTCAATTAGTAGAAATCAGTTACCTTTTGTAGCCATGGCAGTTCTTGCGGGTGGCAATATACGTGTTGGTTTAGAAGATAATATATATCTCAAGAAAGGAGTTCTTGCTACGAACGGTGATCTAGTTAAAAAAGCAGTTCAAACAGCTGAAGGAATGGGGTGCACTTTACTCGGCCCTGAGCAAGTTCGTAAGAACTTAAAATTAGAAAAGCGCTGGGGTTAAGTATGGCTCATATAAAGTCTGCAGGTGTTATTGGAGCGGGCGTTATTGGAAGTGGATGGATAGCTCGTCTTCTTCTAAATGGTGTTAATGTTTGTGTCTTTGATCCTTCAAAAGATGCTCCTACAAACGTCGATAAAGTTATTCAAAATGCTGAAAGGGCATACAAAAACTTACTCAAGTCAAAGCTCCCCGAGAAGGGTAGTCTTGTATTTGCAACAGGAGTATCTGATGTAGCTAAATCTTCAGACATAATTATTGAAGCAGTTCCAGAAAGACTCTCTGCAAAGCAATCTGTTTATGATGAAATTGAATCTAATGGCTCTAAAGATTTAATTATCACTTCGTCAACTTCAGGAATACTGCCCTCAGATCTGCAGTCAGAAATGAAACATCCAGAGCGGCTGATAGTTGCACATCCATTTAATCCAGTTTATCTATTGCCACTAGTAGAGCTAGTTGGCGGAAAGCAAACATCTCATGAAGTGATCGAAAAAGCCTCAACTATTTTTACACATATTGGGATGTTTCCTCTTCATATTAAAAAAGAGATACCTGCCTTTATTGCAGACAGATTGCTTGAGTCAGTTTGGAGAGAGGCTTTGTGGCTAGTTAATGATAATGTTGCGACAACGGAGGAAATTGATGATGCAATTCGTTATGGATTTGGTTTAAGGTGGGCTCAGATGGGTCTTTTTGAAACTTACAGGTTAGCCGGTGGTGAAGCCGGCATGCGTCATTTTATTTCTCAATTTGGTCCATGTCTTGAATGGCCTTGGACTCACCTAATGGATGTTCCTGAGTTCACTGATGAGCTCGTTGACAAGGTGTCAAACCAATCTGATGCTCAATCTGGACAGTACAGTATTGATGAGCTAATGCAGAAACGAGATGACAACTTGGTTGCTTTTTTAAAAGCACTTAAAGAGAATCGATGGGGTGCTGGAAATGTTTTAAAAGAATACGATGAGGCCCTATCAAGCTCAGTAAAAACACTAGAATTTTCGGAGCTTAATTTATCACAGCCCATTGATACTTATTCGACTTACATACCTAAGGATTGGGCAGATTATAATGGCCACATGACTGAGGCGCGTTACCTTGATTGTTTCTCTGAGGCAACAACGGAGTTAATGACGATTATTGGAGTTGATGAAGAATATATTGCCAATGTAGGCTCTTACTTTACAGTAGAAACTCATATCAGACATCTGGATGAAGTGCTGATTGGAGAAAAAATCTATTCAAAAACACAAGTGATTGTTGGTCAAAATAAAAAACTTCACCTCTTTCACTGGCTTCATCATGACGATGGAAGGCTACTGGCAACTGCTGAACATATGTTGATTCATGTAGACTTAAAAACAAGAGGTGCTAGCATGCCTAGCGATATAGTCCTGGATAGAATGGAGCGCATTTATAACGCGCACAAAAAACTACCTGCTCCAGAAGGAATAAGCCGCGCAGTGGGGGATAAAGTCTAATACCACTCATCCGCCATACTTTCTTTTTTCTTGGCCATGTAGTCTATCAAGGCCTCGTCTATAGACTCATCTAGAGGAGGCTCTTCATACTCCTCTAACATCTGATTCCAACGCTCATAAGCTCTTTGCTCAGAATCTTTCGATCCATCTTCCACCCACTGCTCATAGGAGTTGTTATCAGGAAGCTCTGCTCGATAGTTAGCAGTTTCAAAGTTTTCAGCTGTATGCTGAGTTCCCAAGAAATTCTCACCAGGTGCATTTTCCTTAAAGGCACTAGTCGCTAGAGAATTCTCATCTATAGTCAGCCCCTCAAACATACGATGAAGCATCCCAAGTCGATCACAGTCAAGTATGAACTTTTCATAACCAACAACTAGCCCTCCTTCAAGCCAGCCAGCAGCCTGGTGCATAAAGTTAGCACCAGCAAGAATTGCCGGATACATTGAATCCACTGACTCTTGCATAGCCTGTGCATCAGCGACCTTTGAAGCAGTATAGTGACCACCCGCTCTAAATGGCAAATGGACTCTTCTTGCCATCTGTCCAACCGCATAGGTTGCAAGACTTGACTCAGCCGTTCCAAAAGTTGGCGCTCCTGACTTCAAATCCATTGTTGTCAAGAAGTTTCCATAAACTGCGCTACATCCTGGCCTTACTAGCTGTGTGAGAGCAACTCCAACCAGTGTTTCTGCATGCGCCTGGGCAATAGCGGCTGGCATCGTGACTGGGGACATTGCACCGCCCAAAATAAATGGCGTTATAACAACACCCTGGTTAGCTCTTGCGTAGCCTTTTAAAGCATCAGTCATTGTTTTGTCGTAGACCAACGGGGAATTAACATTTATATTGCCCTGAATAACGCAGTTTTTATCCAGCACATCGTCGCCAAAAACAATACGAGCCATATTGATTGAGTCTTCTACTCTATCAAGTGCTGTTACTGAGCCCATAAAAGGCTTATCAGAATACTTAATATGTGAATAAACCATATCCAGATGGCGCTTATTGACAGGAATATCAACCGGCTCGCAGTTGGTGCCACTTGTGTGATGGAGCCATGGACTCATATGTGAGAGCTTTATCAGGTTATTGAAATCTTGCATGTTGCCTTGCCGTCTCCCACCCTTAAGATCATATACAAAAGGAGAGCCATACGCGGGTCCCAAGACTAACTTATTGCCCCCAAATATCGTTGACCTTTTGGGGTTTCTGGCAAGCATTTCAAATTCACTTGGAGCAGTTTTACAAAGATTTTGTATCAGGCCTTTATCAAACCTTACATGGCTTCCTTTAACGGTTGCGCCCGCTTCATTGAATAAGTTTAAAGACTCTTGATCATCCCAAAACTCAAGACCAACCTCTTTAAGAATCCAATCTACATGATCATCAATTTTTGATAGCTCTTCTTCACTCAGCATATCATAACACTTGATATTTCGCGTTAAATATCTTGGAGGATCAATCTGCTCTGATTTTTTTCGTTCTGCAATTTTTGCCGAACGACCTCCCTCTCCCCTTCGACGATTTGACATACTCACCCCAAATAAATAAGTCCAAAATGTTAGATAAAATCTAATTCAATGTTAATTCAAAAAAAAACTTAACTCAAGTAAAAAAATTAATAGTTTTTATTGAGTTTTTTTATACAAGGCTAAAAAATAAATAATATAATCAAATTTCTATGCAATAAACTAAGGGGTCAATAAATGAAAAAAATGGAGCTTAAAGGCAATATTACATCTGAGATACTTCCTCTTTTTGAGGGTGATAATGCTTACTTAAAAGACTTTGCAACTTCAAATGATGAAATTGCGCCAATTACTGCTGGCCTATTTCGTTTAGAGAAGGGCAAATCAATTACTTACGACTACACTTATGAGGAAATGAAGTTAATCATTGAAGGTGAATTTCATATCAGTGATGGCTCAAGCAAGGAGATTACAGCACGCAAAGGGGACTTAATTTATTTCCCTAAGGGGAGTGTAATCACCTTTAGAACAGATGACTTTGGTCTAGGTTATTTTGTTGGCCAAAGAGGTCAAGACGAAGCCTAAAGAGACCTCGTTTGGTAAAGCACTCTTCCACTTATCGGCGCAGAAATTGTTCTCCTATAAGCCTCGATAATTCGTTTCTCGGAAGTGGGCTCGAATCCATCGAAGATCATTCCGTAGTGCTCAACGGAGTTCTCAATAATAGATGGCGAAACTATATTAATTCTGAACCTACCCGCATACTCTGCGGCCAATGTTGAAACGCACAAATTTAACGCACCATTTGCAGCAGCGGCAGCAGAGCCTCCCAAAATAGGCTCGTCTCCAATGATTCCACTGGTCAAAGTGATCGAACCATTTTCAGTTAGATAGGGAATTGCGGCTTTGGCTAAATTGAGTTGGCTCAAGCACTTATTAGATAGCCCTAGAGCAAAATCTTCCATGGTCAATTCTTCAAATGGTTTGAAAGGAGCCCGAACACCAGCACATGACACTAAGCCATTGAAAGACCCGATTGATGCAAATGCATCTGATGCGCTTTCAAAGTCTAGGGCATCGATTTTTAAATCAGGTCCAGAGCGTCCAGCACGAATCACTTCATAGTCTTTAAGACCTTCAACTACAACACTTCCAAGCTTTCCTGTCGCCCCAACTACAATAATTTTTTTCATACAAACTCCTTATTTAACTTTGTTACAATTATGATATCACTGATAAAGCAGATTACCAATACCTCTTTTTACTTCTTCCTTTGTCGCGCTAGAATCTAAGGCTTTTCCAATACTAACATTGATCTCTCGTCGAAAACTAAACCCCATGCCTCTTTTTACTGATCTTGGAGCTTTTGAGAAAAAACTACCCCACATATTGTTTACTGCAAAAGGAACAACATTGACTCCATCCTTTGATTGAGACAAAACTTTTTCAAAGCCTCTTTTTAAATCACTCAACTCCCCAGTAGTTGAAACATGACCCTCTGGGAACAAACCAACAACACAATCGTCATTTAATAAGTTGATGATATTTTGCATAGCATTTCTACTATTCTCAGGCTTAATGGAAACGGCACCCACGCCTCTTAAAATCCAATTAAAAATAGGTTTACTATAATAATCATCATGCACAACAAATCTTATTGTTCTTGGAATTGCCCACTGAATAAAAGCAAAATCAATGTAGCTAATATGATTACCTAGAAGTAAGACAGGGCCGCTCTTTGGTAAATTTTCAAGTCCATGTACTTTTAATCGATATCGCCACCCAAATAAAAGGAGCCCTGCAAGTTGACGCATATTTAAAGAATGGCTTTGAGTTTTCTCAATACAATACTAAATCCAACAACTGCAATGAAAGCATTGAAGTAAAGAATAAACTCACTTCCAAAGCTTAGATTTGCAAGAAAAACCGTAAAGATCAAAAGACTTATCATCGCGATATTTTGAAGCCAATTCTTTCCTGCAAGCATGCTGCCTAGACCATCTTCTGGAGAGTTGGCTTGCATTAAAGCATTAAGTGGAACAATCATCATGCCAGCACCAACCCCAAATAACAATATGACAGAGGTAACCAAAATAAGCGCTGAAGAGTTTGGAATAAAACTAAGACTTGAGATTACTGGCACCAAAATAGCACACACCGTAATCATGATTGACCCTGTATAAATGTTATTAATGCGAATTTTATTAAAACTCTTTCTACCAGATAAAAACGCCCCAATCATAATTCCAATGACTGATGAGGCAAGCATTGCATTAACCACCAGTGGACTCTCTACCCCAAAATTGACCTTGGCATGAGCAGGAATAACGGCCACTAAGTTCTGCGACATACCCCAAAAAATAGCTGTGCCCAAAATAGAATACCAAACTATTTCATTAGCCCTCATGGCTTTAAAGTTTGTGGATAAATAATGAAATGAGATTAACTTTCCGATTGAAAGCTTTACTTCACTCAACTTGGATGGGTAGAAACGAGTTCCAAGAGTTGCCAAGAATTCAATCGTTGATAGTCCAACTAAAACCCAGCCTACAGGGGCTATTTTCATGAGAATCTCCTCAGGAGTTGTAACCTGCATTGTCCCTAAATAAACCTCAAATAAGTAAGAGAAGAAAACTGTACCTAACAGAATTGCAATCAACACAACTGATGAGTGATATGCATTACCTTTACTCAAACCTGCTTTACTAAGGCACTCCTTAATGTATCCCATTTTTGCAGGTGAGTATATTGCGCTTTGAGTTGCAAGGAGAAGTGTGAAGCCAAATGCAGTTTTATACAAACCATTGTAGTAACAGTATGTAATTCCTAAAGTAATTAAGACTGCCGAAAAGGCACTAAAACGCATCACACTTGTCTTTGCAAATCTGTCAGAAAGGTACCCAGACATTGTAAAAAGCAGGATAAATGGCACCAAAATCATGGCATTTACAACAGCAGTCAAAATGATTTGCTGCTGCTCACCATAAATCATAAAGATAGTATTTTGAATAATGATCTTGTGGCCTAAGTCCACAAAGGCATTTAGAAATACAGCAACTAAGTAGATTGAAAAAACTAAGGAGCGCTCTCTGCTAATCGGTTGACTTTCTTCCATACCTCTCCAAGCTATTTTCTAAACTAAACAGTATAAGAGAATTATTGGAAGTCAGGTATTAAAATTCAATACCTTCGACCTCAGCAATCGTTTGCATATCTTTGTCACCTCTACCTGAGAGGTTAATGATGATAGACTTATCACTGGACCACTCTTTAGCTAATTTCACTGCATAAGCAATCGCATGGGAGGGCTCTAGTGCTGGAATAATCCCCTCAACTTCAGTTAAAAGATGAAAGGCCTCTAAGGCCTCCTTGTCAGTAATAGCAACATATTCAGCTCTGCCGATATCTTTTAGGTAAGCATGTTCAGGACCAACTCCAGGGTAATCAAGGCCAGCAGAAATTGAGTGCCCCTCAATTATTTGACCACTTTCATTTTCCATTAAGTAAGTTCTGTTTCCATGCAAAACACCAACACTTCCAGCTGTGAGCGGCGCAGCATGAGCATCAGGTCCGAGATCAATGCCTCGTCCTCCAGCTTCAACACCAATAATTCTGACCGAAGTATCTTCAATGAAAGGATGGAAAAGTCCAATTGCATTTGAGCCCCCTCCAACACAAGCAATGATGGCATCAGGAAGACCTCCAACTTGCTGATCAAATTGTTCTTTGGCCTCTTTACCGATGACGCTTTGAAAGTCCCTTACGAGCATTGGATAGGGATGAGGACCAGCTACAGTTCCAATAATATAATAGGTGTCATC
>CABWZU010000010.1:0-30956 GCA_902510115.1 uncultured Gammaproteobacteria bacterium
GAGTCTGCCTCATTAATATCGTCTTGGACTAGGGTGTCTTCGATAGTTTCTTCATTGCTTGCAATTGGAGTGTGTCCCATCTCCTCTACAACCAGAATAGCTGTGTCTTGGTCTATTACATCATTAAGCGTTGCCATAACGCCCATGCCCATCATAACCTTTAAAACTTCACCAGCCTTAGTGGTCATCTTTAGAGCAAGCTCAGAGATCTTAATTTGTTCAGGTATGTGTATCTCATGCTTTATCGGTTCAACCGGCATATGAAAGCCATGTTGTGCCTGCTCATCTTGGACTTTTTGAGATATTTGTGTTCTCTCTTTTTTCTTAAGCTTTCTGTTTGGATTGTGCTTTGCAACATGAAGCTCTCTTCTTTTAGGTGCAGCTGCTGGTGCAGACCTTAATCTCTTTGGCCCTTTCTTCTTCTCATTTTCTTTATCAGCCTCGATCTTTTCTTTGTCTCTTTTTTCCTTAACTTCTTTTTCAGCTTGCTCTTTTAAATTTTTTTGAGATTGCAATTCTTCATTTTTGATCTTTTGTTGACGAACCATATCGTTGCGCTTTGCATCATGTTCTTCATCTTTTTGCTCAGCAATTCTTCCAGCCTCGAGTGCCTCTTTAGCCTTTAAAACAGCTGCATCATCTATCTCTGAAGACTGGTCATTTTGAGGGGCTTCACGCTTCTTTTTAACATGAATTTTAACTCCACCAGTGGATGCATTGGAAGTTGGCTTTGTGGTTTTTCTCGATACAGAGATACTCGACTTTGTTGCAGATCGTTTACTCAAACTCGCCATCAAGACCTGCCTTTCTTCAGCTGAAATATTAGACTCTGCAGTCTTGCCATCAATACCTGCCGCAGAGAGAATAGTAATAACCTGATCAGGCGACTTTTTGAGTAATTTTGATAAAGTTTCAACTGTATGTGCCATATTCCTACCTATTTATGAGTAACGATTACTATAACTATCCTCGGCGATTAATCAAACCAGCCCTCTTTTTCTCTGGCTGCCATGATAACAGCTGATGCACTGTCATTTCCAATATCTTGAATCTCTAATAATTCAACAATTGAGAGCTCTGCTAGATCATCCACAGTATTGATATCAGCTCCAACCAAAGCGGATGCAAGTGAATCATCAACCCCCTCTACCCCAAGCAACACTTCAGTAGCCTCCGCATCATTCAGGGCTTTTACGAGTTGAGCATCCTGTGCTCTTTCTTGCAGCTCACCAACCATCTCAGAGTCAAACTCTTCAATCTTAGAAAGTATATCTGCTTCAGCCTCTGCAATAGCATCCAGGCTGGTATAGCCCTCATCTATCAAAACACCTGCAACCTCAGCATCCACACCAAGCTTTTCAGCAAGCTTTTCGCCAGTTTTTTGCATCTCCTGAGCCTGCAGTTCATCAGCATCACTTAAAGACATGACATTGAGTTTCCAGCCTGAGAGCTTGCTTGCAAGCTTAATATTTTGACCACCTCTTCCAATAGCAAGGGCTAACTGGTCTTCTTCAACTGCAATATCCATAGATCTCTTATCTTCATCCACAACAATTGAACTCACCTCTGCAGGGGCCATAGCATTAATTACAAATTGTGCTGGGTCATCATCCCATAGGATGATGTCAACTCGCTCTCCATTAAGCTCATTAGAGACAGCCTGAACTCTAGCGCCCCTCATACCAATGCACGAACCAATCGGATCAATGCGCTTATCTTTGGCCTTCACCGCAAGCTTTGAGCGAAGACCAGGGTCTCTTGCTCCAGCTTTAATTTCAATCACACCTTCACTTATTTCAGGAACTTCCATCTCAAATAGCTGAACCATCATATCGTTGACGGTTCGGCTCAGGAAGATTTGCGCACCTCGTGGAGTTGACTTAACCTCTTTAATATAGGCTCTCAGACGATCATTTTTTCTTATCGATTCATTAGGAATCAGGTCATACTTTGAAATCATGCCATCGATTCCGCCCATGTCAACATAGACATTGCCTCGATCCACCCTTTTAACAGTAACCATAACCACTTCACCTACTCTCTCGGAATAGTTATCAACCACAACTGTTCTCTCTGCCTCACGAACCTTTTGAATAATAACCTGTTTAGCAACCTGCGCTGCAATTCTTCCAAACTCAAGAGACTCCATTGGCTCCTCAACAAACTCATCCACATTGAGTCCATTTGCATCAGCCTGATAAATGTGCAGCTCAGGATCAAACATGTTTCCATCATCATCAACAAACTCTTCACCATCTTTGATGACCTGCCATTGTCTGAAAGTTTTAAACTCACCTGTATGCCTATCAACCTCAACACGCACTTCGATATTGCTGCGCTTCTTCGTTGCAACAGCTAAAGCCTCTTCCAATGATTCCAGAACATCCTCTTTGGTGATATTCTTCTCATTTGAGATTGCCTCTATCATTAAAAATAATTCTTTGCCATCCATCGGCTTCTCCTAAAAATGAGCAACTAAATTTGCTTTTTCAATTAAATCTATTTCTAAAGTAACAGGGCCTAGCTCTGTCACTAACTCTATTGCATTACTTTTTTCACTAACGCTTCCAATTGAGCCTGTAAAGTTTCTTCTTCCCTCAATTGGCCTATATGTTCTTATCCGAACATCATGTCCCAAAAAACGCATGTAGTGAGACACACTAAAAAGAGGCCTTTCAATACCTGGGGAAGACACCTCCAGATTATATTGCCCACTAATTGGATCCTCAACATCCATTATTGCGCTGGCCTGACGTGAAACAATTTCACAATCATCAACACCAATACCTTTCTCTGAGTCAATATATAGCCTCAACACAGAGTGCTTACCACTTGGCAAATATTCAACACCCAAGAGCTCATACCCCAAGTCATGGACACTAGGGTTCAATATTGAAAGCACTTTGTCTGCTATCTTAGCCACAAAAAAACTCCTAATAAAAACCCCCAAAAGAGGGGGTCTAAATTGGTAGCGGGGATAGGATTTGAACCTATGACCTTCGGGTTATGAGCCCGACGAGCTACCATGCTGCTCCACCCCGCACTAAAGAGGCGAAATTATACGCCCAAAACCTCGTCAATTCAACATATTTTGCCCGTCATGCTCATTATTATCTAATCCGATTGGATTATAATATGCCGATGAAGCAAATTAGACTGGGCGTGTTGATGGATGATATTTCCAGCATTAAGCCAAACAAAGACTCATCATTTGCAATGATGCTAGAGGCTCAGAATCGTGGCTGGGAAATTCAAACCTTTGATAGCTCTGATATGTTTTATTCAGAGGGCAGAGTTGTTGCCTCAACAAGGATGACAAGAGTTAAAGACTCAGAAACAGACTGGTATAACTCAGAGTCCTCAAAGTTGGTCAATTTAGGCTCTCTTGACGTTGTCTTTATGCGTAAAGATCCGCCCTTTGACATGGACTATATTTATGCAACTTATCTACTCGAACAATTAGAATCAGAAGGCGTTTTGGTGATAAATAAACCAAGCTCTCTAAGAGATGCCAATGAAAAATTGTTTGCATTAAATTTTCCTGAATGTATACCTCAAACTCTAGTGAGTTCAAAAATTTACATGCTCGAGAATTTTATTGAATCGCTGCAAACTGTTGTTGTCAAGCCGCTTGATGGCATGGGTGGAACAGACATCTTTAAGCTCTCAAAGGGAGATAACAATATCAGCGATATCCTCAAAAGAATCACCAACAATGAAACTCGATATATCATGGCGCAAGAGTTTTTGCCAGAGATTAAAGAAGGTGATAAGAGAATACTCTTGATTAATGGAAAGCCAGTTGACTATGCTCTTGCCCGGCTACCTGCTAAAGGCAGCTTTAAAGGCAATCTTGCAGCTGGAGCAAAAGGGGTTGGTCAGCTGCTATCCGATAGAGATCGATATCTGTGCGCTCAAATAGCCCCAACATTGATTGAAAAAGGGCTAATCTTTGTGGGTCTTGATGTCATAGGTGACTTCATCACTGAGATTAATGTAACCAGCCCAACTTGCATTCGAGAGCTGGACAAACAGTTCGGAATCAACATCTCTTCAACACTCTTAGATGAGGTTGAAAGAAGACTAGCCCTAGACTAAATTAAACATATATTTCGAAGCGACTACGCCCAAACTTGCAGCCACGAGGGAAAGCAATAAATTCAAAAGAATATTTATAAAAGCCTGAGAATAATGACCTCCACTTAACATCTCGATCGACTCTATTGAGAGTGCTGACATAGTCGTTAATGAGCCTGCCAGACCAACAAGCAGCATTAGTCGGTAAGTTTCACTCAGAAGAAGTTTTTCTAACAACAAAACAATTAAAACACCTGCAATAAATGAACCAATAACGTTTGAGATTAGGGTCCCATAAGGCAGTCCTTTTCCAAGATACTGGGCTGAAATTATCCCAATGTAGTATCGACATGAAGCCCCAACGGTGGCTCCAATTCCAATACTTGCAATGGATAAGAATGTACTCATAAGTTTGATCTCAGCTGGTCTAGTTTGTCCTTGATTTTAATCTCTAAGCCTCTATCAGTAGGCTCATAGTAAATTTTTTCTCCCATCTCATCAGGAAAGTAGGTTTGTCCTTTGCTAATTGCACCCGGCTCATCGTGCGCATAGCGATACCCCTTGCCATGATCAAGCTCTTCAAGAAGTTTTGTAGGAGCGTTTCTAAGATGAATGGGAACCTCTAGATCATTACTCTCTTTTGCTGCTTCAATAGCAGAATTAAAGGCCTTATAAACAGAGTTAGATTTTGGTGCGCACGCACAAAAAACTGCGGCCTGTGCGATAGCACGATTTCCTTCTTTATCGCCCAAACGTTCGTAGACATCCCAGGCATTAACGCAAATCTGGAGTGCCCTTGGATCAGCATTACCTATGTCCTCTGAGGCTATTGCAAGTAGCCTTCTAGCAATAACCTTTGGATCACAACCTGATACAATCATTCTTGCCATCCAGTATAGTGCTCCATCTGGCGAAGAGCCTCTGACCGATTTATGAAAGGCTGAGAGCTGTTGGTAAAAAATATCGCCCCCTTTGTCGAAACTGCTAAGCTTCTTTTGGAGCGTTTTTGTGACATCTGCCTTGCTAAGAGTCTTCCCCGAAGCATTCGATAATTGCTCTATAATATTAATGAGCCTTCTAGCATCTCCGTCACTATTTTCGATCACCAAATCTAATGAGCCGTCGCCTTCAAGACTTATCTGCTGGTCTTTCATAGCTCTATGGGCAATAGTCTCAAGCTCCTCATTGTTCAGTTTTTTTAAAACATATACCATAGTCCTTGAAAGTAATGACGAATTAATTTCAAAGGATGGATTTTCAGTCGTTGCACCAATCAGAGTTAATAGTCCAGATTCTATGTGGGGTAAAAAACCGTCCTGTTGTGCTTTGTTAAATCGATGAATCTCATCGACAAATAGAATTGTGCTTTTATTATTTTGTTTATAAAGCTCCGCATGTTTAATGATATTTCTGAGCTCTTTTACACCGTCAAGTACGGCTGACATTTGCGCAAAATGAGTGCCCATCTGGCTGCAAATAATTCTCGCCAGAGTCGTTTTTCCAACACCTGAAGGGCCCCATAAAATCATGGAGTGGAGATGATTATCTTTTATTGCCTTTCCTATTGGCTTATCGATGCCTAGTAAATGCTGTTGTCCAACAAAATCACTCAGCTCAACAGGCCTTAATGTTTCAGCGAGTGGCTTATAGGTCGACATCTTGAGCTAGATTAATTAAAATAAGAATGTATTTACTCATTATAATTCACATATGTTTTTAAGATTTTTTTGTCTTGTTTTTCTAACGACAAGTGTTTTTGCAAATTCAGACTCATTTGATGACTTTTTAGATCAGGTTCGTAAATCTGCAATAGAACAAGGCGTCTCCAAATCAACGATTGACCAAGCATTTTCTGGGCTTACTGCGCCAGATCCATCGATTATCTCTAAAGATAGCTCCCAAGCTGAATTCAGTCAGAACTTTTGGCGCTATTTCAACAAAAGAGTCAGTAAAACGCGTATCAATAATGGAAATGATACATTAAAACAAAACGCCTCATTGCTTAACAAATCTTCTCAAAAATATGGAGTACCGGCTTATGTAATTGTAGCATTTTTAGGGCTTGAGAGTAACTATGGCAACTATATGGGCAATGAACGCTTAATACAGTCTTTAGCGACACTGGCCTATGACCCTAGGCGCTCTAAATTTTTCACACGAGAATTAATTGCAGCTCTAAAGCTCATGGACAACAAAACCATTCCAATTGATGCAACTGGCTCTTGGGCTGGAGCTATGGGCGCAGTTCAGTTTATGCCAACCAATGTCCTTGCTTACGGAGTTGACGCTAATAAAGATGGAAAGGTTAATCTTTGGAATGATAAAGAGGACATCTATGCAAGTGCAGCTAACTTTCTGAGCAAACTGGGATGGAAGAAAGGAGAAAAATGGGGTCGCGAAGCGCTCATTCCAAAAAGTTTCGACTATCGACTCACTAGTCTCAAGAATGAAAAAACAGTCAATGAGTGGGCTGCACTTGGCGTGTTAAGGGGGAACGGTGCAGCGCTTCCAAGATCTAACTTTAAAGCATCATTAATCGTTCCGATGGGCCATAAGGGCCCTGCTTTTCTTGTTTATAGAAACTTTGATGTGATTATGGGTTGGAACAGGTCAATCTTGTATGCACTATCAGTTGCACACTTATCAGATAGACTAAATGGTGCAGGCAGGCTATCTGCAAAGCCACTGGATGAGCCACTTCTTAGCAAAGAAGATATCATGCAAATCCAAAACACGCTTAACCTGCTTGGCTATGACACTGGCACTCCAGATGGCATGGCAGGACCTAAAACGCGCGAAGCGACAAGAAAATTCCAGTCTGATATAGGATTTGTTGCCGACGGATATGTCGGCTATGAGCTCTTTCAACAGCTCCAATGACAATTAAAACCTACCTTGGTTTTGATGTTGGCACTAAAAGGACTGGCATTGCTATAGCCAATAGTCTTACAGGTCATGCTAATGGCATTGATACAGTTATCCATAACAAAGATGGCTCAACAAACTGGATGAAACTTGAAGTAATTATTAAGCAGCATAGTCCAGATGCATTTATTGTTGGCCTTCCACTTGATAAAGAGAATAAAGAGCAGGAGATGACTTATATTGCAAAATCGTTTGGCAGAAAACTTGAGAAGCGCTTTAATATTGATGTCTTTTTTATCGATGAGCATTTATCCTCTTCAGAAGCAAAAAACCAACTAAAATGGCACATTGCTCATAAGAATGCTGATAGAGGGGACGTAGATAAACGATCAGCTGAACTAATTTTGCAGACATGGCTCAATGAAACCACACACGATTAGCAACGATGCTCAGCTCAACTCGGATGGAAGGCTCATCCACCTTTTAGGCCTTGAAGGCCTCCCCAAAAGTCAAATCGAAAAAATCCTTAGTGTAGCTGATGACCTTCTGGATCAAAAATTTAAACTTCAAAAATCTAAAATTTTGAGAGATATGTCGGTTGCAAACCTTTTCTTTGAACCTTCAACTCGAACCAGAAATACCTTTGAGATTGCAGCCAAGAGAACCAGCGCTAAAACAATTAACGTTGACCTTGCTAACTCAGCCACCAAGAAAAACGAGACCTTGATGGATACAATGCAGACCCTTAAAGCAATGCAGATTGATATGTTTGTTATAAGGCATCAACAAAACGGATTGCCTCATCGGGTCGCTGAAAATATCGAAGGAGTTTCAATACTAAATGCGGGTGATGGAATTAATGCACATCCTACTCAGGCATTGCTGGATATGCTCACCATCAGGCAGCACAAAAAATCATTTGACGGTCTTTCAGTTGCAATAGTTGGAGACATCAGGCATTCCCGAGTCGCTCGCTCTGGAATTCAAGCTATGAGAACTCTGGGAACAACTGATATAAGGCTTATTGCCCCAGAAACACTCCACTATAAGGAAGAAACTCCAGGTCTAGAGCGCTTTGATAGCCTAGAAAAAGGCATAGAAGGAGCCGATGTTATCATTTCACTCAGGCTCCAGAAAGAGAGAATGATTGCAGCAGATATTCCGGACGAGCAAACCTACTTTGATGGCTTTGGTCTCACTACCAAAAACCTTAAGCTTGCAAAACCAGATGCAATCGTTATGCATCCTGGCCCTGTGAACAGAGGAATTGAGCTTAGCTCTGAGGTTGCAGATGGGCCTCAATCTGTCATATTGCAACAAGTCACCAATGGAATTGCCGTGCGTATGGCGGTGATGGAAATCTTGGCTGGAGCCTTTTAAATTAATGAGTCAGCCGATTAATTATGAGCTCGCAAAAGATGCGCTCCATAAGCTCAATACTGATGACACCATATCTTCTGCTCATGGTTTGTTATGTGGTTTTTATTGCGTTAAACAAAACATCGAGCTCGATGACTGGCTTAATGAAATCCTAGTTAGCATTGATCTTAACAATCTGCTGGAAAAGGAAGCGCATCAAATCCTTGCAGAAATCTTCAATAATACCAGTGAACAACTTGCTGACCCTACACTAAACTTTTGGCCCGTAATTGCTGACGATGACACCCCACTTAGGGAGCAGGCAAACACTCTTATTGACTGGTGCCAAGGATTTTTAGTTGGCCTTGGCCTGAGCTCAGTTGAGACTTCTGATGAAGAGGTAACAGAGATGATTAAAGACATCAGCGAGATATCTCAACTTGATGCAGATCTTCTTGATACCGACGATAATGCTGAGGATTTTTATGAAATTGTTGAGTTTGTTCGAATAGGCGTTCTCTTTATTCAGGAGACCTTGCAGCCGTCCAAACAGGATTTTATTAGCCCAACTCAGCTCCATTAAAAACTAATTAACCTGCTTTTCTAGGTCTGAATGACTATAATTTATCATAGCAAAATTACCTTGTGTAGTTTGGCGCAATAGAAAGAAAACTTTTATAACTTTAGGAGTAAAAAATGACTTTATCAAATTTATTTAAAGCACAAGCAATCTTTGTTTGGCTCTATGCAGCAATGTTTTGGGTGGCACCAGAGATGGCCTCTCAAGGTCCTGGATGGACTTTAACGCCCAACATGGTTTCTTTTGGGCAAATCTTAGCGGTACCATTATTTGCTCTGGGACTTTTCTCCTGGATGGCTCCAACCTGGGTTGGAGACAACCTTAATAAAGTAGGTACAATTTTTGGTGTATACATTAATCTGGGTCTAGTTGCAGTTCAACTATTTCATATTACAACTGGAGCAGCAAAATTTGATCCAATGGGAATGATCCCGGCTCTAATTTTAGCTGCACTATTCTTCTGGAAAACTCGCGCTTCAGACTAGTAAATTATCAATTAAAAAGCCGAATTAAACATCGGTCTAATTCGGCTTTAGAAATGGTGGCCACACCTAGAATTGAACTAGGGACACAGGGATTTTCAGTCCCTTGCTCTACCAACTGAGCTATATGGCCAAATCGCGTAATTATACACAAGGCAAATCAAAATTGAGTTTGAATTTAAGCTCTGAAAGCCTTGTCTTACCTAGAGGTTGTCTAGAAACCTCTCAGCATCTAAAGCCGCCATACATCCAGAGCCTGCAGAGGTGACAGCCTGACGATATATATGATCTGCAACATCGCCCGCAGCAAATACGCCCTCAACACTTGTTTGGGTGGCATTACCCTCTAATCCAGCCTGAACTTTTATATAGCCATTATTAATTTCAATCTGTCCTTCAAAAACCCCAGTGTTTGGAGTATGGCCAATGGCAATAAAGACTCCATGCACATCAATTTCTTTCTTACTGCCGTCATTACCCTTTAATCGAAGTCCAGTGACACCCATATCATCTCCTAAAACCTCTTCTAAATTATGGTCCCACTCAATAGTGACGTTGCCATTTTTTGCCTTTTCCATAAGCTGATCTGACAAAATTTTCTCCGACCTAAACTTATCTCTTCGGTGAACGACTGTAACGTGATCAGCAATGTTTGAAAGGTAGAGGGCCTCTTCAACAGCAGTATTACCTCCACCAATAACAGCAACTTTCTGACCTCTGTAGAAAAAACCATCGCAGGTTGCACAAGCTGAAACCCCTTTTCCCTTGTAGGCTTCCTCTGAGTCAAGCCCAAGGTATTGAGCAGTTGCGCCTGTTGAGATAATCACGGCATCAGCAGTATAAGTTGTATCTCCCCCTTGAAGCGTAAAAGGTCGTTTCGAGAAGTCGACGCTCGTAATATGATCATTAATTATTTCTGTATTAAATCGCAAAGCATGGTCTTTCATTCGCTCCATCAAGTCTGGACCTTGAAGCCCATCATGGTCACCAGGCCAGTTATCAACATCGGTCGTAGTCATCAATTGGCCACCTTGTTCAAGGCCGCTAACCATAACCGGATTTAAATTTGCTCTAGCCGCATAAACCGCAGCAGAGTAGCCAGCAGGGCCTGAACCAACAATCAAAACTCGGCAATGTTTGATATCACTCATAATGAAATACTTTATACTAATTAATCAAATGAGTATTATAAGCTGTCTTGAAAAAAAATAATAAACGAACCACTCAAAATATCCCTGTAAATAATCCGCGCTCTAAACTTGCAAGTGAGTCAATTTTTATTTTGCTCTTGACAATTGGGGCTGTTTTCTTTGTTTCTCTTATTACGGGCTCAGCCTCTGAAGACCCATGGACTGGCGGGGCTGAATTATCTAAGCCAGTTGAAAATAGTGCCGGAATATTTGGTGCATATTTAAGAGATATATGCTTTGGTATCCTCGGTTATGTTTCATATGTTGTGCCAATTTCCATTATTTGGCTGGGCTACAACTTTCATCGTGACGCTAATAAAGAGCGTCAAAATCAGCTGACCTTTCTTATTCGATTCATTTCATACCTTATAATGCTATTCTTTCTTGCGGCACTTGCCCATCAATACGCTCCAGAAATAAAGGTAATGGATGGCCTTAAAGAAACATTTTTAGCTGGAGGAATGATTGGAAAATCCATGCATGAACAGTTTTTTTATGAGCTTTTTGGTAGCTCATCGACTCTAATTTATATCGGAATTATCCTGGTAAGTTTCAGCATAGCCTCTAGCGCCTCATGGAAAAATATTGTAGGAGCTATTCTCAAAAGCCGGCCTCTTAAAGAAAGAGCTTCGAAGGTAGCTAAAACAGAAAAAACCAAACCAGAAATTATTAGCTCCAAAACATCAGCGTCTCGAGAAACTTCACCCTCTGAGAAGCCTCAAAAACTAGAGAAGCCCAAAAAGGAAGAGAAATCAGATAAACCAAAAAAGCAAGACAAGCCTCAAAAAGAAGAAAGCAGTAACCTCTTTAAGGCAGGATTAATAGGGGGTCTTCCTGATTTAACTCTTCTAGATGATGTTGATAATTCTGGTCTAGGCTATACAGAAGAATTCCTTGTAGAGATGGGTCAACAAGTTGAAATCAAGTTAAAAGATTTTGGATTTGATGTTTCTATTACTGCAGTGACGCCAGGTCCTGTTGTCACTCAATTTGAAATCTCTCTTGCACCAGGAATCAAGGTAAGCCAAATTATGAACCTGAACAAAGACCTCGCTAGAGCTCTTTTAGTTGAGAGCGTGAGGATTGTTGATGTTATTCCTGGAAAGCCTGTGATTGGGCTTGAGATACCAAATAATACTCGCGAGATGATAGGCCTAAAAGAGATATTATCTAGCGATGCATTCACTAAGGCCAAGTCAACACTATCCATGGGGCTTGGAAAAGACATTAATGGACAGCCTGTTGTGGTAGACCTAGCTAAAATGCCTCACCTTCTAGTTGCAGGAGCAACAGGAATGGGGAAGTCTGTTGGACTTAATGCAATTATATTGAGTATTCTATATAAGGCAACTCCAGAGCAAGTTAGGTTTATTATGATTGATCCTAAAATTGTAGAACTTGCCTCATATGCAGATATACCTCATCTGTTAACGCCGGTTGTTACAAATATGAATGAAGCTGCGAGTGCGCTCTGGTGGTCAGTCAATGAAATGGAGCGGCGTTACAGTCTGTTAGCAAAGTTTGGGGTTAGAAATATTGAATCCTTTAATGAAAAACAAAGTCGGGCCAAAAAAACAGGCAAGCCTCTTTTAGACCCTTCTTTTAAGCCAGAAACAGCCAAAGAAGGCGAGGAGCACCCTGAGCTTGAGGCGCTTCCACTCATAGTTATAGTAATTGATGAATACGCTGATATGCTAGGTGCTCTAGCCCAAGAAGATAGGGCAAAATCGAAGCGCGTTGAAGGGCTCATTGTAAGGATTGCACAAAAAGCACGTGCTGCGGGCATGCACCTTATTGTTGCGACACAAAGGCCAAGCGTTGACGTAATAACTGGGCTGATTAAATCTAATATCCCAACAAGGGTTTCTTTCAAGGTCTCGTCAAAAACTGACTCCAGGACTATTCTTGATCAGGCTGGAGCTGAGCAGCTTTTAGGCATGGGCGATATGCTTTATATGGCTCCAGGAATTGCTCATCTAACAAGGGTACATGGTGCTTTTGTTGAAGATAGTGAGATTTTAAGGGTAGTCAAACATCTTAAAAAGAACTCAAACCCTAACTATCTTGACGGCATATTAAACCCAAAATCGGAGCCAGTAGGCGACAAGGACCCAGGACAAAACAGTGGTGAGCTTGATCCACTTTTTGATGAGGCCGTTCAGATAGTGACCTCAACCAGAAGAGCTTCAATTTCAAGCCTTCAAAGGAGAATGCGAATTGGCTACAACCGAGCCGCACGAATTATTGAGGATATGGAGACAAGCGGGATTGTGAGCTCAATGAATAGCGCTGGAAATAGAGACGTCTTGGCACCAGAACCTATTGAGCCAGACGATAATTAATTCCTGAATAATTAAATGCTAAGGGCATGTTGAATAGAGTTTGGTCAATTGCAATTATTCTAGCGGCACTTGCAACTTCATGCATACTCTTTCTCCAATCCAGCCTTGATCAAGTAAATCTATTGCCTGATCAAGGTGCTGCCTGGTATTTTTGGAAAAGACCCGACCCCAACTTTGCTTCTCAAGCAAGCGCATGGGGTGGGTATTTAGCTCATCAGTTTTTTATATGGGGTGTAATAATTTGGGCAAAAAAAAATCGAGAAGCCCTCAAAGATCGTACAAAGCTACATTTCATTAACTGGGTTGCCCTAGCTGGAACTGCTGCTTTTGGCATGCTCCATTTTTTCCAGACCGCTATCTGGTACGATGGCCTTGCACAGAATGTATCCGTTTTTTCATCGCAGGCCTCTGTCATTCTACTACTGGTTGTTGTTCTAATGATTGAGGCGCCGAGGAGAGGCCTATTCTTTGGAACAGGTGGAAAGAATTTCATTGGAGTCAAACCCTTTCTAATTAAATACCATGGTTATTATTTCTCATGGGCAGTAGTCTACACCTTTTGGTTTCATCCAATGGAAACCACTTGGGGGCATTTATTTGGTTTTTTCTATACATTCTTATTAATGATTCAGGCTGGATTTATTTTTACTCGTGTCCATACAAATCGATGGTGGACTCTCACATTAGAGGTTTTGGTTTTATTTCATGGAGTTGTTGTTGCATTATTAGCAGGCCAGGAATTTTGGACAATGTTTCTTTTTGGTTTCTTAGCCATGTTCATAGTGACTCAGATGCATGGACTAGGGCTATCAAGGTTATTAAGATGGTTTTTTGGTGGATTATTTTTGATAGCTCTAATTTTTATTTATTCCGAGAGAGGCTGGGGTCAGGCTCATGAAATTCTAAGAATTCCAATGATTGACTATATTCTAGTATTTGTTTTGACTGCTCTTATTCTAGTCATTAAAAGACTTATCAGAAAAAATTAGTGTCTATTTACGACAAGATTAGTTCTGATATCTGAATAAAATTCCATACTACATTAGATAGAATTTTCTAGACAGGGTCATTTATTGTTTAAAAATAATCCCTAAATAACACTCATTAGAAGAAAAAGTTCTTGACCTATGATTTTTCATACTATATATTGAGGGGAGGCCAACAAACGTTTTGTTAGTTGGTTTTTTTTGTTTAATAATTTGTGTGTCTTAATTTCTAGACACCTTCAAAAGGAGAAATGTAATGAAAAAAACTTTAAGCATTGTTTTGTCAGTGCTGGTCATGGGTATTTTTTCACCAGCTTCAGCAAATACGATCAAATGGTCAATGCCTGGTGATTCTTTAACACTTGACCCACATGCACAAAACGAAGGACCAACTCATATGGTCTCTCGACAAGTATATGAAGGTTTAGTGACTCCAGGCATTAACATGGAAGTCCTTCCTCAGCTTGCAGAGTCTTGGACGACAACTGCTGACGATACATGGATATTTAACATACGCAGAGGCGTAACTTTTCATGATGGATCATCTTTAACAGCGGGTGATGTCGCTTTTAGTATCAATAGGGCTAAAACAGCTCCATCGGATATGGTAGATTTAATTAAAAGTGTCAAATCTGCAAGAGCGATTGATGATCATACAGTTGAGGTAAAGACAGATGGCCCAAATCCTATTCTATTAAACCAATTAACTCAAATATTTGTAATGTCTGAGGCTTGGTCAAAGGCAAATGGATGTGAAGCTTCTTATAATTGGGATGCAGGTGAAACTTCATATTGCGCGTCTAATGCAAATGGAACTGGACCATTCGAAATTACTTTCAGAGAACAGGATGTAAGAACTGTTTTTGAAAAGAATAATAACTGGTGGGGAAATCACTACAAACACAACATTGATACAATTGAATTACTTCCAATTAAGAACGATGCAACAAGAGTTGCAGCGCTTCTTTCTGGAGAGATTGATTACACTAATGTTGTTCCGGTCCAAGATATTAAAAGAATCGATTCTTCTATGGGCCATGCTGTAAAAATGACCCCTCAAAATAGAACGATTTTCTTTGGTATGGATCAAGGATCTGCTGAATTGAACTCGTCAAACATCAAAGGGAAAAACCCTTTTGCTGACAAAAGAGTTCGTCTGGCTATGTACCACGCTCTAGATATGGATGCTATCAAAGACAAGGTAATGAGAGGACAAAGTGTGCCAGCAGGTATTATTACTGCGCCAGGTGTTAATGGCCACACAGCAGCTCGTGACCAGAGAATGGCTTACGATCCTGAAACATCAAAAAGACTTTTAGCTGAAGCGGGCTATCCTGATGGGTTTGAGGTCACATTAGATTGTCCTAATGATCGCTATATCAATGATGAGGCGATTTGTGTAGCAGCTATTAGTATGTTTGCAAAAATTGGAGTTAAGGTTAATCTTGATGCAAAAACTAAGAGCCAGCACTTCTCTGAGGTTAAAGAGGGTGATGCTAATGGTATGACAAGTGACATGTACATGTTAGGTTGGGGCGTTCCAACTTTTGATAGTCACTATGTATATTCATACTTATTTGAAAGCTCTGGAAGCTGGAATAAAGTAAATTTCAGTAATGCTAGAGTAGACGAGTTGGTTGCTGCAATGGGTGTTGAAACAGACCTAGATAAAAGAAATGCTATGATTGCTGAGGCTTGGGATATTACTCAAAACGACGTAACATACCTTCCTTTGCACCACCAGGTAGTTAACCAAGCATCAAAAAGTAATGTCGACGTTCCGATTAGAATGAACAACGAGCCATTATTTAGATTTGCAAAAGTAAACTAAGAAAAGCCTATATTTTCTGGCCAGTTATCTGGCCAGAAAATATTACAATACCTGCTCCCCTATTTCAATTTAATTCATGTTCAGCTATTTTTTTAAAAGACTATTACAAGCAATTCTTGTAATGATTGTTGTTGCTTTTGTCTCATTCTCTTTATTCAATTTTGTTGGCGATCCAGTAATCAGCTTGACTGGAGAAGACTCTTCAATTGAAAGACAGGCTGAGGTTAGAGAAGCTATTGGGCTGAACGATCCTGTCTATATTCAATTTTCAAGGTTTCTAGGCAATGTTATTCAGGGTGATTTTGGAATATCCTATCAATTGAAAAGAGAGGTGTCGGATTTAATTGCAGAGCGAATGCCGGCCACTTTAGAATTAGTATTCGTATCTGCCTTGCTTGCTATTATAGTTGGAGTCATTTTAGGCGTCTATACAGGCATTCATAGGGACAGCTTTATTTCAAATATTATCCTTGTTGTTTCACTTGCTGGCGTTTCTCTTCCAACATTTATCATTGGGATAATGCTGATTTACTTATTTTCAGTGATACTTGGAGTACTCCCCTCTTTTGGGAGAGGCGAGGTTATTGACCTAGGTCTATGGTCAACGGGCTTTTTAACTGTCTCTGGACTTAAGGCACTGATTCTGCCATCGGTCACATTAAGCTTATTTCAAATGACTTATGTCATCAGATTAGTACGCGCAGAAATGATGGAAATACTTCAAACAGATTATATTAAATTTGCTAAAGCTAGGGGTATTAAGAAAAACACTATCAATTATAAACATGCACTCAAAAATGGGCTCATTCCTGTAATTACGATTACTGGTATTAATATTGGAACCTTAATTGCATTTTCAATCATTACAGAAACAGTTTTTCAGTGGCCCGGCATGGGGCTACTCTTTATTAATGCAGTATACTTTGTGGACATACCGATAATGTCAGCCTATATGATTATGGTTGCTTTTATTTTTGTCATGATTAATTTTATTGTAGATATCACCTATTATTTTATTGATCCCAGGATAAGAATTAAGGATGAGATGAGTTAGCCATGCTATTAAAAACATTTAATAAAATTTATGACACTGATGTAGGTTATAGCTTTTTTAATTCAAAAATTGCAATTATTTCCTCAGCTGTCTTATTCGTTATTTTTCTTTGTTCGGTTTTTGCTGGAATAGTCTCTCCTTATAATCCTTTTGACCCAGCCTCAGTCTCATTAATGGATGCTTTTACTCCGCCTTCGTGGTCAGAGGGTGGAAATCCGAGCTTTGTTCTTGGAACAGACCAACAAGGAAGAGACATGTTTTCGACAATGATCTATGGATCAAGAATTTCATTAATTGTAGGCTTTGCATCAATCCTTTTTGCCATGGTGCTTGGCGTTTTCCTTGGAGTTACTGCGGGTTATATCGGAGGCAGGTATGAGATCATTGTAATGAGGTTGACCGACGTCCAGTTAACAATACCAAGCATTCTCATGGCCCTACTGGTTAATGGTATCGCTAAATCAGTCATTTCTCAGTCAATGCATAGTGAGATGGCGATCTATGTATTAATTTTTGCAATTGGAATCTCCGAATGGCCACAGTTTGCCAGAGTCTCGAGAGCATCTACCCTCGTAGAGAAAAACAAAGAATATGTGTCAGCATCAAGAATTATAGGTTTATCAAATATTGTAATTATGTTTAAACATATCTTGCCAAATATACTTAGACCCCTCCTTGTGATTGCTACAATTGGATTGGCTCTTGCAATAATTACAGAATCTACATTAAGCTTTTTGGGTGTTGGTGTCCCGCCAACAACACCATCACTAGGGACTTTAATAAGATTTGGAAATAGTTTTTTATTTTCAGGCGAATGGTGGATTACATTTTTTCCAGCTATCTTTTTAATCGTTTTAGCATTATCCATTAACCTATTGGGTGACTGGATGAGAGACGCCTTAAATCCAAAGTTAAAAATAAGATGAGTTTACTGAAAATTAAAAATTTAAACATCAGCTATCCAACTAGGAAAGAAACAATTGTTGCTAGCAAAGACGTTGAATTTACTCTGGAAAGAGGGGAGATACTAGGAATAGTCGGTGAATCCGGTTCTGGAAAATCTACTATTGCAAATGCCATCATCAATTTAATTGACCCTCCAGGAGAAATAACGGCTGGTTCAATTAAAATTGATGATAACGAATTAAGAGATAACGAGGATGTCATTCAAAAAATTAGGGGAAAGAAAATTGGATTTGTTTTTCAGGATCCTCAAACATCATTAAATCCTCTTTTTAAAATAAAAGATCAATTGATCGAAACCATTCAAACGCACCTAGATTTAGATTATCAAGACGCATTAAAAAGATCTATTCAGCTCTTAAAGGAGGTGGGTATCGATAATGCTGAAAAAAGAATTGAAGACTACCCACATCAGTTTAGTGGGGGCATGCGTCAAAGGGTTGTTATTGCATTGGCGATCAGCTGTGAGCCTGACTTAATTATAGCCGATGAGCCCACAACTGCTCTAGATGTAAGCATTCAATATCAAATACTTGAACTACTTAAAGACCTGACTAAAAAAAGAAACTTAGGTGTGATTATCATTACTCACGACATGGGAGTTATTGCTGAGACGACAAACAAAGTTATTGTTATGAGGTATGGTGTTATTGTTGAGCAAGGAAATACAAAAGAACTATTAACAAATCCAAAATCGACTGAGGCTAAAAGTTTAGTTATTTCAGTACCGCCTACTAATAAAAAAATTGACAGATTCAAGCTGATTAGCCCTGAGGGCAAAGAGATTACATCTGACTCAAAAAATTTAACAAAAAATATTATAAAAACCTGGGGGGTTAGAGAAAATACAAATCAAAAATTATTAGAGCTGGCTAGTGTTACAAAAATTTTTGATGACCACTCTATGGCAAATACCTTTTCATTTGGGTCAAAAAATAACGCTGACGAAACAATCGTCAAAGCAGTTGATGCTGTTTCTTTTGAGCTCTTTGAAGGCGAAACCCTTGGCTTAGTCGGTGAGTCTGGCTCAGGAAAGTCAACAATAGCAAAAATTATTACAGGGCTTGTAAGACCAACCAATGGCGAAATTCTTTACAACAATATCTCACTCTATAATTCAAAAAGAAAGTACCAAATCGACAAGAGTAGAGGTCAGATTCAGATGATATTTCAAGACCCTTACTCATCTTTAAATCCAAGATTTAAAGTAAGGGAAATAATATCTGAGCCTATAAAGCTTTTTCAAAAGAATATTAGTTCTGGTGAGCTCAAACAAAATCTTTATGATTTGATCGATATTGTAGGAATGTCAAGACAGTCACTGGATCGATATCCTCATGAATTTTCTGGTGGACAAAGACAAAGAATATCAATTGCACGCGCTTTAGCAACAAGGCCACGCTTATTAATATGCGATGAGCCTACTTCTGCTCTGGATGTAAGCATACAAGCACAAGTATTAAACCTCTTAAAAGATATTCAGGATGAGCTTCACCTTACAATGTTATTTATCAGTCATGACCTTCCTGTCATTAGACAAATGTGCAATAGAATTATCGTGCTTAAAAATGGTATTGCTTGTGAAACAAAAGAAAGTGAAGAGTTATTCAATAGTCCAGAACACCCCTACACTCAAGAACTTATTAGGCTCATGCCTAAAATTGAATCTATAATTTAGTTAGGTTGGAAGAGCTTGTGATTTTAATGTCTGACGGTAATGAAATTCTTTTAGAATTATCTCGAAAACAAACTTCATCGAGTAACAAATAGCGCTAAAAAAACACCTGCAACGTATTGAAAAATGTGTATTATCTGCGGATTCTGTTAATCACATATTGTCATGAAAAAAGAATTTAGCTTCGGAACTCAAGTAAGAAAGTCTCCCTATTTTGATGCAACTGTTCGCTGGGGAGCTCAAGGATTTTCAGTATACAATCATATGTATATTCCAAGAGACTTTGGTGATCCTGTTGAAAACTTTTGGTGCCTAGTCAATGATGCAATACTTTGTGATGTTGCTGTAGAACGTCAAGTTGAAATTACGGGTCCTGATGCCGCTCAATTCGTACAATTATTAACCCCAAGAAATCTTTCTGAATGTGCTGTTGGCCAATGCAAGTATGTTCTTATTACTGATGAAAATGGTGGTGTTCTAAATGATCCTGTTTTATTAAGACTTGCAGAAAATCACTTCTGGCTTTCTTTGGCTGACAGTGATATTCTGATGTGGGCTAAGGGTGTTGCGGTTAACTCAGGTCTCAATGTGCATTTATGCGAACCAGATGTCTCACCTCTTCAGCTTCAAGGCCCCAAATCAGGAGACATTGCTAGGGCTATTTTTGGAGATCGGATTGATAATCTTAAGTATTATTGGCTAGAGGAGTTTGAGCTTAATGGAATCCCACTCATCATCTCCAGAACAGGCTGGTCAAGTGAGTTAGGCTATGAAATCTATCTTCGTGATGGTAGTCGTGGAAATGAGCTATGGGACCACATTATGAAAATTGGAGAGCCTATGGGACTAGTCCCGGGTCATACCTCAACGATTAGAAGAATTGAAGGTGGGATGCTCTCATACCAAGCAGATATGGATTGCACTGTTAATCCTTTTGAACTTGGATTGGGCAGGCTAGTTGATCTAGAAATGGATCCAGATTATATTGGCAAAGCTGCGCTGAAAAAAATTAAATTAGAGGGAGTTAAGAGAAGCCAAGTTGGGCTTGAAATATCATGTCCTCCCCTTGAGCATCCCAATACAACCTATTGGCCAATAATGTCTGACTCAAAAGAAGTGGGCTATGTAACTTCTGCAGTGCACACGCCGAGGCTTGACAAAAATATTGCGCTTGCTATTATGGATATTGAATTTTCTGCTTTGGATACAACTGGAGAGGTTAAAACACCTGAGGGCAATTATCCCGTCAAGGTAGTACAAAAACCATTCTATGACCCTAAGAAAAAAATTGCTTCTAAATCATAAACTTTCATTATTAATCCTGGAGAACATGAATGTCAGAACTGTCAGTTGATTTAACCTGGAATAGAAAAGAATCTGAACTCTTACCTGGAAAGTTTTCTAGTGAGCATGAAGTAAGTTATAACGAAAATTTTAAAGTGACTGCAGATACTGCTCCGGACTGGGGAGGCTCTGCAAGTAATACAAACCCTGAGCAAGCACTCGCAGCATCGCTAAGCAGCTGTCACATGATGACATTTTTAGCGCTTGCAGCAAAAACAAAGTGGCCAGTATCTTCATACAAAGATCATGCTGTAGGACACTTGGGCAAAAATAGTAAAAAACAAATGGTAGTTAATCGTATTGACTTAAATCCAGCAGTCTCTTTTGATGCCGGGTTTGAAGTGAGCAGCGAAGAACTAGATAAAATGCATGATAGAGCTCATAGGTATTGCTTTATTGCCAATACATTAGACTCAGAGGTAGAAGTCAAAATTAACATTTAACAAGCTAGCGATCTGATTCTGCTAATATGTAGCTTAAATTATGAGCATCAGTAAAAACAATAATTCAGATATAACGATTTTGCTTAAAGATACTCCTGCTGGTGGAGTTCTTCGATTGACGCTTAATGACTCAAAAAGAAGAAACGCGCTATCCGAAGAAATGATGCTTTCAATCAGCTCTTCTCTTAAGAAAGCCTCCAGAAATAAAGATATAAAGGTCATTGTCATTTCAGCGAACGGTCCTGCTTTCTGTTCAGGACATGACTTGAAGCAAATGTCAGCAGGTAGGCAAAATGATGATGATGGGGAATCATACTTTACAAAGGTGTTTGCATCTTGCTCTGCCCTCATGCAGCAAATTGTTAACCATCCAAAGCCTGTTATTGCTGAGGTATCAGGGGTTGCTGCTGCAGCTGGCTGTCAACTAGTTGCATGCTGCGATCTTGCAATCGCTGCGGATTCTGCCCGATTTGTCACTCCTGGGGTAAATATTGGCCTATTTTGCTCAACCCCGATGGTTGCCCTTTCAAGAAATGTGCCTAACAAGGCAGCAATGGAAATGCTGCTTACAGGAGAAATGATTGACTCAAAGAAAGCGGAGAAGATTGGACTGGTTAATAGCGTTGTTGCAGATGATGCATTAGACCAAGAAACGATAGAGTTGGCAAGCCTTATCGCATCAAAATCAAGCATGGTTCTAGAGACGGGCAAAAAGGCTTTCTACAGCCAAAAGGAAATGCCTCTTCCTGAGGCTTATGAGTTTGCCTCAAAAGTTATGGTTGATAACATGCTCAAACAAGATGCCAAGGAGGGCATAAATGCCTTTATTGAAAAACGACAGCCAGAATGGAAAGATAAGTAGTCCCAAGCATGAGCAATCCATATAACACTGATTTAAATCGCAACTCAGCCAATTACCAACCACTCACCCCTCTTAGCTTTCTTGAAAGGGCAGCAGACGTCTATCCACAGCATACAGCCATTATTCATGGGTCCATAAAACGAAGCTATCTTGAATTTTATAGGCGCTCCCTGAGACTAGCATCAGCATTATCGAAACAGGGCATTGTTAGAGGGGACACTGTTTCAGTTATTTTGCCAAACACTCCTGCTATGCTTGAGTCTCATTACGGGATTCCAATGTGTGGCGCAGTTCTTCACAGCATTAACACGCGTCTAGACCCTGAGACAATTGCCTATCAGTTAGATCATTCTGATTCTAAAGCTCTTATTGTGGATCGTGAGTTTCTAAAGACTGCTAAGTTCTCACTCAAGATAGCCAAAGCCAGCCCAATACTGATTGACTATAATGATAGCGAGTGCCCAATAAGCGACTCACTACCTAACGCAATCGAGTACGAATCCTTTTTGTTAGAGGGTGATGATAACTATGAGTGGATTAAGCCTGAAGATGAGTGGGATGCCATTTCACTTAATTACACCTCAGGAACAACGGGCAATCCTAAGGGTGTTGTTTCTCACCATAGAGGTGCATACCTTCTTGCTCAAGGCAACGCCATGATAGCCTCGATCAATAAACATTCTGTCTACCTCTGGACGCTTCCCATGTTTCACTGCAATGGCTGGTGTTTTCCTTGGACCATGTCAGCCATTATTGGAACACACGTTTGTTTGAGGCAAGTTCGAGCTGCGCCAATCTGGGAGTCTCTCAATAAGAATAAGGTTACCCATTTATGCGGCGCGCCCATAGTCATGTCAACCATTCTGTCAGCTAGTAACAGCGAAAAAAAATTACTAGAAAATACTGTTGAGTTTTTTACTGCCGCAGCCCCACCACCGGAATCAGTTCTAACCAGCATGAAAGCTGCAGGATTTAATATTACCCATTTATATGGCCTATCAGAAACCTATGGTCCAGCTGTAGTCAATGAATGGCATCAAGACTGGAATCAGCTCAATGAAAATGATCAGGCGTCACTGAAGGCAAGACAAGGTGTTCGTTACTTACCACTTGAGTCTTTAGATGTTATGAATACTGAGACCATGCAGCCCGTGCCTCGTGATGGCAAGACAATTGGTGAAGTTATGTTTAGGGGCAATGTGGTCATGAAGGGCTATCTAAAAAATAAGTCGGCTACTGAAGAGTCCTTTAAGGGTGGGTGGTTTCACTCTGGAGACCTTGGAGTCATTCATGAAGATGGCTATATTCAATTAAAAGATAGATCAAAAGATATTATTATTTCTGGTGGTGAGAATATATCCTCAATAGAAATTGAAGAGGTTTTATATAAGCATTCAGCAGTTGAGGCAGTAGCAGTAGTTGCCATGCCAGATAAAAAATGGGGTGAATCGCCTTGTGCTTTTGTTCAAATCAAAGAACACTCTGAAGCTAGTGAAGATGAATTAAGCCAATGGTGCAGAGATAATATGGCCTCCTTCAAAATCCCCCGCAAATTTATTTTTGACAATATTCCAAAAACATCGACCGGAAAAGTTCAAAAATTTATACTCAGGGAACTGGCAATAAAAAAGCGGCCCCAATAAGACCGCTTAATCCCATAAAAATGGTGCCGACACACGGACTCGAACCGCGGACCTACTGATTACAAATCAGTTGCACTACCAACTGTGCTATGTCGGCTTAGAGCGAAATTATACAGTAAAGGATTTTTTTTCAGCAATATTTTATTTGCCTTAAAAGAGGTTTATTTTTTACGCTGCTTGAGCCCTATTCGAATGCCTATAATTCCTAGGACTAGTGCCATTAAAAACCACTGAATGGCATAGCCAATGTGCTTTTCTATGCTGCCAGTATAAGGCTCCCATTTCCTAATGAATCCATCTTCTGAGGACGAATCTAACAATCCAATGACACCAATAAAACTGATACTTGAAATCTCTTCAATGACATCAAAATCAATTGCTTGAATTAATACCGGAAACTGGTCACTTATATCACTAGCCTTAAGCTCAATTCGCTTAATGGGCCTTGAAACTTGAACTTTAATTTCCCTTGAAGTAGCCTCAACATCAATATCAGCTAGCTTATCTCTCCTGCCATTCCAGGGAATGAAGCCGCGATTAATCATTACAGCCTTTGATTGGCCAGTTAAAAGGAAAGGAGTTAGCACATAATAACCAGAAACTTGATCAACAATCTGGTTGTCATAAATAAACTGCTCATCACTGATATAACTGCCCTGAAGCCTTACCTCGTAATACTCTTTATTCAAGAGTTCATTTTGATTCACTATGAGTTCAACAACTCCAGTATTCGCCTTTTGAATAGAAGCCTCAATTGTGCGCTTTTGGTCAGCGCGATCTAGCTGCCAAAATCCTAATGAAATTAAAAAAGCGATCGTCGCAATTATAAGAACTGAGGGAACTAAAAGCCTATAGCTCATTATTGGGTAGGCAGAAGGTTAAAGCCATTTGGCTCAATCCAGCCAAGGAATCCGGCTAGCAATAAGAATGCAAAAAGAAGCACTGATAGAATGATTCTCATTCTTAATGCTTTAAACATTCTATCCGAACCTGCCTTGCCTCCTCTTAAAAGACCAATAACGGCTGAGCCTAAAAAAACAAATATTAACGCTAGTATAGCAATAAAAAATAAATTCATAATTTTCCTTAAGTCATTGAAAAAAAAGACCCCTTGGAAGGGGCCTTTGTCATAACCTCTATTTAAGTATTATATCCAGTAAACAAAAATAAATAATCCAAGCCAAACCACGTCCACGAAGTGCCAATACCAAGCAACGCCTTCAAACGCAAAATGATTTTCTAAGTTAAAGTGGCCTTTCTGAATTCGATAAAGTATCACTGTCAACATAATCACGCCAATCGTTACATGAAACCCGTGAAATCCAGTCAGTAAGTAAAATGTAGAACCATAAATACCCGAGGTTAGCTTGAGTCCATCATGGTATGCGTGCCCATACTCAGTAATCTGGAACCCTAAGAATACAACCCCCAAGGCAATTGTTGCAAGCATCCAGCCCATTAGCGCGTCTCTATGTCCTGCTCTTAGTGCGTGATGGGCGTATGTAAGCGTTACACCTGACGTCAATAAAAGACCGGTGTTTAATGCTGGAAGCCCCCATGTATCAACTAGTTTGAAGTTAGTAGAGAAAGCTACTCCATTTTGTCCAGCCTCTCCAGGCGTAGAAATTAAAGGCCAGGTTGCTTTAAAGCCCTCCCAAAGTTCGGGCGTGAACATGTTGTTATCTGCGCCACCAAGCCAGGGAACACTCAGAACCCTAGCGTAGAGCAAAGCACCAAAAAAGGCCGCGAAAAACATAACCTCAGAAAAGATAAACCAGCTCATTCCCCATCTAAAAGACTTATCCACTTGAGAGTTGTACATGCCTCCTACACTCTCAGCTACCACTGTTCCAAGCCAACCAAACATCATAAATGCAATGATTGCAAACCCTAAAACCATAACTGGCCATCCCCAGCTCACATCATGCATTTGGTTTGCAAAACCAATAAATAGCGTTGAAATACCAATTGATCCTATGATTGGCCAGTATGTTCCATGTGGGACATAATATTTTTCGTTGCTCATTTCTACTCCCTTTTTTTAGCTATCTAACTTATAAAAATTATACGAAAGACTCACGTCTTTAATCCATTCTTCCATCTCCGGCTCAACCACGAACCGAAGCGCCATTTCAACTTCCTCTCCAGGCTGAAACTCTTGCTTCACAAAACAAAAGCACTCTAATTTTTTAAAATGAAGCGCCGCATCTGTTGGTGCTACACTGGGTATTGCTTGACCAATGATTACTTCATCAGTCGTATTTTTTGCAATATAACTGGTGTTATAAAACTTACCAGGCACAACCTCCATTGAGCTCACTTTAGGCGAAAACTGAACTGGAAACCCTGAACTCGTTGCTGCAAAAAAACTCACACTCACCAAGCGCTCTTCATCCACTAGGTACTCTTGCTCTGTTTCCACAGTACCCGTCTTACCGTTAAAGCCTGTAATATCGCACAATACATCATATATTGGCACCATTGCATACGCAAAAAAGAACATTAATACTGGCACCGATACAAGCTTGATCCAAAAGCTCTTTTTAATCTTTTTTCTCTCCATATTAGCTGTTAAGCACTATGGTGGCTGCATATAATCCTATCGCTACTAAGGCAACAATAAGCGCCGTTCTGCCTACGCCTTTTCCCTTATTTGCCATTAGCTATGCTGAGACTCAGCCAAAATTTCAGCTCTTGTTGGTGGCTCATCAAAGGTGTGATAAGCAACTGGGGCAGCCAACGTCCACTCTAGTCCCTTTGCACTTCCCCATGGTCTTGCCTCAGCTGGTTTACCATTTCGGATACAGTCAACAAGGATGTAGGTAAATAAAATAAATGAAAGGCCAAATGCAAACGAACCAATTGATGAAATTAGGTTAAAGTCTGCAAATTGCAATGCATAGTCAGGAATACGACGTGGCATGCCCGCCAGACCTATAAAGTGCTGAGGGAAAAACGTTACGTTGACTGAAATCATAGCAAGCCAAAAATGTATTTTTGCTAACCTCTCGTTATACATTTTTCCAGTCCACTTAGGAAGCCAGTAGAACACAGCTGCAATAATTCCCCACAATGCTCCCGTTACAAGAACGTAGTGGAAATGCGCAACAACAAAATAGGTGTCATGGTACTGGATATCAGCAGGAGCTATTCCTAGCATTAGCCCTGAGAAGCCTCCAATTGTGAATAAGAACACAAAAGACAACGCCCATAGCATTGGGGTTTCAAATGTCATTGAGCCCTTCCACATCGTTGCCACCCAGTTAAATACTTTCACTCCTGTAGGAACCGCAATGAGCATCGTTGCATACATAAAGTAAAGCTCGCCTGCGACTGGCATTCCAGTCAGGAACATATGGTGAGCCCATACAATATATGACAAGAATGCAATTGATGCCGTTGCATAAACCATAGACGAATAACCAAATAGCGGCTTTCTTGCAAAGGTTGGAATAATATGAGAAATAATACCAAAAGCTGGCAAAATCATAATGTATACCTCTGGATGCCCAAAGAACCAGAAGATATGCTGAAACATGACCGGATCTCCACCACCTGCTGCATCAAAGAACGCCGTTCCAAAATTACGATCTGTAAGCATCATGGTTACAGCTCCAGCCAAAACTGGCATTGCACCAATTAATAAGAATGAGGTAATGAGCCAAGTCCAAACAAAAAGAGGCATATCCATAAGTCTCATTTCAGGTGCCTTCATATTAAGAACTGTTGCAATAATATTAATCGCACCCATGATTGATGAGAAGCCAAGTAGGTGAATTGCAAAGATAAAGAAGTCGGTTGAATCTGGCGCAAATGTTGTTGAGAGCGGCGCATAAAAAGTCCATCCAAAAGCAGGCGCTCCGCCTTCCATAAAAAATGTGCTTAATAGAATCGTTCCAGCGAAAGGCAATATCCAAAAGCTCCAATTATTCATTCTTGGAAGCGCCATATCAGGAGCTCCCACCATCATAGGAATAAGCCAATTTGCCAAGCCTACAAAAGCGGGCATGATAGCACCAAAAACCATGATTAGACCATGCATCGTTGTCAACTGGTTGTAGAACTGTGGTTCAAACAATTGAAGTCCAGGCTGTAATAGCTCAGAACGAATGCCCATAGCAAACGCACCGCCCACTAGGAGCATTGCAAAAGAAAACCACAGATAAAGCGTCCCAATATCCTTATGGTTAGTTGTTTTAACCCATCTTAGGAGTCCTTTTTCAGGTCCATGATGGTGATCGTCGTGTGCTGCTGCCGCTGTAGTTGAGCTCATGTATTTCTCCTTAAATTAACGTGCAGATGTAACATCTGATGGTTGAACAACTGATCCATTGTTGCCAAAAGATCTTCTTTCGTAGGTAATTACCGATGCAATATCTGTATCACTAAGCATCTTGAATGCTGGCATACCCCTTAAGCCATTTAAAACCATTCCTATCTGATAATCTGCAGGGCCGTTTGTAACTTCAGAGCCTATCATTGCCGGGAATACTCCTGGAATACCTGAGCCATCTTTTTGGTGACAGCCAGAACAGTTAGCGTTGTATACTTCTTCGCCCCTGGCAACTAAATCAGCCTCTGTCCATTCTTTGGTAGCACTGGCTAACTCGGCAACTTTTTCTGCTTGTTTACTCTCAACCCATGCTGCATAATCAGCTTTAGAAACAACGTCTACAACAATTGGCATAAACCCGTGGTCTTTTCCACAAAGCTCAGCACATTGTCCTCTGTAGGTGCCAATTTCATTAGGTTTTGCCCACGCATCATTGATAAAGCCAGGGTTTGCATCTTGCTTCACACCAAATGCTGGAACCCACCAATTGTGGATTACATCATTTGAAGTAATTAGAAATCTAACTGTTGTATCAACTGGAAGCACAAGGTGATTATCAACAGAACGCAGGTAGTCACTTTCATTGTGAACCGCTTCACGCTCTTCAGGTGATGCCTTAATTACATCTCTTGATGATTGCGCAAGGTTTGAAACAAAACTGATCCCCTCTTTAGGGTAATCATATTGCCATTTCCATTGAATTCCAGTCACTTTGACAGTCATATCTGCCTTATCTAAAACTTCAATATCAACCAAAGTTTTTGAAGCCGGTATTGCCATAGCAATTAGGATTAAAATTGGGATTCCTGTCCAAATAAACTCTACTGTTGTGCTTTCATGAAAATTAGCAGCTTTAACGCCCTTGGATTTTCTATGGGCTACTATTGAATAAAACATAGCGCCGAAAACTACAACTCCAATAGCCACACAAACCCAGAATACCATCATATGAAGCCAGTAGATGTCCTGGCTGATGTCAGTAATGCCCTTAGTCATGTTGAGTGTGTACTCTGCAAAAGCAGACTTAGAGCTAATCAATGCTGCGATAGCGCCAGTAAAAGTAAACAGTAATTTCATAGATTCTCCGAATTAAATCTTAATCGTTTTGTATAACAACTGCATCCAAATAAGGGTCGTTATGTTTGTTCTTTTTTATTTTGTATATAAGTGCCTTTAATGTAATTGCAAGTGCAATTAAAAAAAGCAACCAAATGATACCTGTTTCTGGGCGTTTTACCAAGTAATAATTGCTATTTATTCTCAATAATAGTTGAACTTTTTTCACTAAAACTATAATTATTAAAAAATTAAGTCTAGGGTATTGAAAAATTAGTTTTTAGACCCAAATAAAGAAAGCTTTTTTGAATTATTTTATTTTTTTTCAATAGGCGGCTTTGTTGATTAAAATAGTTGCCTCAATTAATAGGATTCACATGTACTCTAAAGCTCTTAATCTGTCGTTTATTCTAGCCCTAGTGGTAGTTATCTTAGGCGCCTACACTCGACTTGCAGATGCAGGTCTCGGATGCCCTGATTGGCCTGGATGCTATGGTCAGCTTTTAGTGCCTGACGTCATTTCCACAGAATACGATAGGCCGCTTGATATAGCAAAGGCCTGGAAAGAAATGATTCACAGGTATGCTGCCTCAATACTTGGACTGTCTATTGTTGTAATCTTTTTATTAGCAATTTTTAAGAGGCCAGAAACGCTCCGCTCTGTAAAACTGCCCACTGCGCTTTTGTTGTTGGTTGGCTTTCAAGGGGCTCTAGGAATGTGGACAGTTACAGAATTAGTTCATCCTGGAATAGTTACGATGCACTTATTAGGGGGCTTTTCAACAACAACACTACTCTTTTGGCTTCTTCTTAATGAACGCAAACCCCTTAGTCTTGACCAGACAATCCTTAGCAAGCACAAAATAATGCTTGCCATTGTGACTCTACTTCTAGTTTTTCAAATTTTTCTTGGGGGCTGGACCAGCACCAACTACGCTGCATTATCTTGTGGGGACTATTTCCCTAGCTGTCTAGGAGAAATGTGGCCAGACGATATGGACTTTAAAAATGCCTACTATTGGGGTCCACTTGGAATTGACTATGAGTTTGGTGTACTTGAAAACGAAACAAGAACTGCCATTCAGATGGTTCATCGCGTAGGCGCCCTTGTTGTAACTGCAGCAATAATTGCTTTTTCATTTGCTCTCAGAAACTATAAAGCACTCAGAAAGAGTGTGCTCACAGTTCTTACTCTTCTAACCATTCAAGTCGCACTGGGAATTATTAATGTAGTAATGTCTCTACCAATGTTTGCTGCCACAATGCATAATGTAGTTGGCCTTGCGCTGCTCTTGAGTCTTGTAAACCTTGCTCACAAAATGTTTACAAAAGAAAATGCGCTTCAAAACTAATTGCCACACTTATTAATCTAAATATGACAAAAAATACTCAGATTTATCTCCTTATTCTTGTAGCTATTATTGGTGCCGCAGCTTTCTTATTACATGGGGGTAAGCCCAATATGGATGAACTCAAAAAATCTGTTGCTCCTGCTGCCTCTCTATATCCTGAGGCAAAATCAGTTTCAGAGAAGCTCAACTTTATCGATGATGCATCAAATAAAATTCATCTATCAGATGTGGCAAATGGCAAATGGGCTCTTCTGTATTTTGGCTACACTTCGTGTCCAGATGTTTGTCCTATCGATCTCTCTAAAATAAATCAATCAGTTCAATTAATGGAAAATAGCGATCAACTTCAAGTTGTATTTGTTTCTGTTGATCCTGATAGAGACCTTGGAAACCTTGACAACTTTGCTAAAGCTTTCAATCAATCCTTCAAGGGCTTAACTGCAAAACAGGATGAGCTAATGTCTATTAGCAGGACTCTTGGAGTTTATCACGAAGTAGTTCAGTCTCAACAAACAGCTC
>CABWZU010000011.1:0-28015 GCA_902510115.1 uncultured Gammaproteobacteria bacterium
AGCTGCAGGAAATTGTGGAGAAAAGGCACAGGCTTTTGGAATGAAAAATCTTGAGGTTAGAGTTAAAGGTCCAGGTCCAGGTCGTGATTCTGCAATTCGTGGACTGAACGCACAAGGTTTAAAAATTCAATCAATAACAGATGTGACGCCAATACCTCATAACGGTTGCCGTCCTTCTAAGAAAAGAAGAGTATAAGGATAAATTATGGCAAGATATACTGGTCCTACATGTAAATTAGCACGTCGTGAGGGTGTTGACTTAGAGCTTAAGAGTGGAATCCGCTCTATTGATTCAAAATGTAAATTAACCCAACTTCCTGGAATGCACGGTGCAAATGCTCGTCGTCAAAAAGGAAGTGAATACGGTCTTCAGCTTAGAGAAAAGCAAAAAGTTAGACGTATTTATGGCATCTTAGAAAAGCAGTTTAGTCTTTACTATAAGAAAGCAAGCTCAAGAAAAGGACCTACTGGTGAAAACCTTTTGTCACTTCTTGAATGCCGTTTAGACAATGTTGTATACAGAATGGGATTTGCTTCAACTCGTGCTGAGGCTAGACAACTAGTGTCTCATAAGTCAATTTTAGTGAATGGAAAGGTTGTTAATATTCCTTCTTTTCAAGTCAGTGCAAATGATGAAATTTCAGTAAGAGAAAAAGCGAAAAAACAAAGCCGAATTCAGCTTGCAGTTGAAATCTCTGGTCAAAATGGAGTAGCTGAATGGGTCGATGTTGATAATAAAGCATTGAAAGGTGTTTTTAAGAGCGTACCAGCACGTGATGAATTATCTTCCGATATTTCAGAGCAATTAATCGTTGAACTATATTCTAAATAGGAATTAAATATGCAAGGAAGTGCAAGAGATTTTTTAAAACCAAAACTAGTAGATTCTGTTGAAATATCTAAGAACGAATATCGCGTTGTTCTTGAGCCTTTTGAGCGTGGATTTGGCCATACTCTTGGTAACTCAATAAGAAGAACATTGTTATCTTCTATGGTTGGCTCTGCTATTACAGAGGTGGCTATTGATGGTGTTATGCATGAATTCTCAACTATAGAGAGTGTTCAGGAAGATGTATTAGACATCCTTCTTAATCTAAAAGAGGCTTCAATTGGACTTAATGCAAGTGAAAGTGCTACTGTCATCATTGAGAAAGAAGGTCCATGCGAGCTTACGGTTGCAGACATTGAGGCTAATGGAACAGATGTATCAGTCTTTAATCCTGAAAAAGTAATTGCTACGGTAAATGAAGGCGGCAAAATCAGAATGACACTTGGTATTGGAACTGGTGTTGGTTATGATGTAGCTGTAGCGAGATCAGTTGATTCTGAAACTATTGGCAGTATTCAATTAGATGCTAGCTTCTCACCGATTAAAAGAGTTAGTTTTACAGTTGAAGCAGCTAGGGTTGAGCAAAAGGTAAACCTTGACAGACTGAATATAGTTATCGAAACTAATGGCTCAGTAGATGCTGAAGAAGCAGTCAAAAGAGCTGCCACTATCCTTCAAGATCAGCTCTCATCATTTGTAGAATTAGAGCCAGTTATTGAAGAAGAGCCTCAACCAACCTCTGATGATTTCCCTCCAATGTATCTGTCTGCAGTTGATGAACTTGAGCTCACTGTTCGTTCAGCAAACTGCCTTAAAGCTGAGCAAATATATTACATAGGTGATCTAATTCAAAAATCAGAGCAGGACTTACTTAGAACACCTAACTTAGGTCGTAAGTCACTAAATGAAATTAAAGAAGTATTAACTGAGAAGAACTTAGAGCTAGGTACTGAAATTGAAAACTGGCCGCCAGTTGACTTAATGAGTGAATAAGGATATACGATGAGACACAGAAAGTCAGGAAGACAACTAAATAGAAATGCATCGCACAGAAAAGCTATGTTCAAGAATATGGCTAATTCTTTGATTTTGCATGAAACAATTAAAACTACATTACCAAAAGCTAAAGAGCTTAGACGTGTAATTGAGCCTCTTATAACAAGAGCCAAGGCTGATAGTGTTGCAAATCGTCGTCACATCTTCTCGAAGTTAAGAGATGATGCTATGGTTGCTAAACTGTTTACTCAAGTTGGCCCTTTCTATAAAGATCGACCCGGTGGTTATGTCCGTATATTAAAAGCAGGTTTTCGTACAGGTGACAAAGCTCCAATGGCTCTAGTTCAACTAGTAGACTTTGAAGGAGAAGAAGAAGTTGTATTAGAGGCACCAAAGAAAGAAGCTAAAGCTGCGGCACCAAAGAAAGAAGCTAAAGCTGCAAAAAAAGAATCTTAAAGGAATTAATATATGCCAGCAATTAAAGTAAGAGAGAATGAACCATTTGACATTGCACTTCGTCGTTTTAGACGTTTATGTGACAGAGCAGGTGTTATTACTGATGTAAGAAAAAAAGAATTTTTCGAAAAACCGACATGGGTTAATAAGCGTAAAAAAGCTGCAGCAGTAAAAAGAACTCATAAGGAAATGTCAAAAAACAGGATTCATCGTAAACGTATGTACTAAAGCTTTAGTACTTAATTAAATAATCTAATGTCTCAGCTCAAACAACTCATAACCAATGATATGAAGTTGGCTTTGAAGGCTCAAGACAAATCTGCCCTTAAAGCCATCAGAATGATTCTTGGGGCAATCAAGCAAAAAGAAATAGACGAACGTATTGACTTGGATGATACTCAAGTCATGGCTGTTATTCAAAAAATGGTCAAGCAGCGAAAAGACTCAATTTCTCAATTTTCAGATGCCGGAAGAACAGATCTGGTTGAGGTTGAGGAGGCAGAGCTATCTATCATAAATAATTACATGCCAAAGCAACTCAGTGAAGCTGAAATTGAAGTAGCAGTTGACAAAGCTATTTCTGATTCTGGTGCTGACTCTATGAAAGATATGGGTAAGCTTATGGGAATACTCAAAGGCCAATTGGATGGCCAGGCGGATATGGGACTGGTCTCTCAGCTTATTAAGTCTAAATTATCTTAATAAGCAAACTAAACGCTCGTAATTACTTCCTCCATCACTACAAAAGTTGAGCTGTTTTGAACGTGCGGAAGCGCAGAGATTTTTTCTCCTAGAACTTTTCTATAACTATCCATATTCTCAGTCCTTACCTTCAACAAATAATCAAAATTTGATGCAATCATATGGCATTGCTCTACCTCTGATACTTCTTTAATAGCTTTATTGAATGCATTAAGTGCCATCGTTTTGGTGTCATTGAGTTTTATTTGCACAAAGGCAATATGATTATTGTCTATTAAGTCGTGATTAATGATTGCCTTATATCCCTTGATATAGCCTGCAGTCTCAAGCTTTTGTACACGCTTCAAGCAAGGGGTTTTAGACAAACCAATATGGTTAGACAAATCGGTAATTGTCATCCGCCCATCACTTTGTAAAAGCTCAAGTATTTTATGATCAAAGCTATCAATATTAGTCATAATTGCTATTATTAATAAAAATTTAGTTATATATATAATTATATTATAAATAAATTGTAATTAATTGCTATATTTATGTATGTTAATAGTTATATTCACTATAACTATTAAAATAAAATAAGCTTATGAATTGGATTTACAATAACTATGCAAAGCTTTTCTCATCTTAAATATAAAGTTGACTACTCTCCTCTAAGAAATAAGATAAGAGATACAAGGATTGTGAGTGAGTCTAACGCATTAAATGATCTCAAATTATTTGAACTGACCAACTCAGATCAGCGGACTATTTTTCAATCAAAAACTTCTGAATTAATTAAACAGTTAAGGCAATCGAGTCAACCTGACCTGTTGTCCCTATTCGTATCTGAGTACAATCTGACAAGTGACGAGGGTCTCTCGTTAATGACTCTAGTGGAGGCTTTTTTAAGGGTTCCTGATAACAAAACTAGGGATCAATTATTTATTGATAAAGTTGCAAGGAAGGGGTGGTCTCAGCATATCGGCACTAGCAATTCTTCTATGGTTAATATAGCAACGATAGCCTTAAATATTGCAGACAAAATGATAGCTCATGGAAGTAATAGAGAAATAAAGAGCAGAATTAAAAAGGCTATTGAGATTCTTTCAAGGCCAGGTATACGTTTTAGTGCGAACAACGTCATGCAGTTTTTTGCTAAACAATTTGTTTTTGCTGAGACTATAGAGAGTGCTTTGAAGGGTCGTAATGTAAAAAATAGACTCTATTCATTTGATATGCTTGGCGAAGCTGCCTGGACAATGAATGATGCTGATAAGTACTTTAGAGCATACAAAGGCGCTCTGATTGAAATTGGAAAACGTAACAAAAAAAATTCTGTTACTGGTGCGAATGGTATTTCAGTTAAACTCTCTGCACTCCATCCAAAGTATGACTTCTTGCATCGAGAAAGAGTAATCTCAGAATTACTTCCTAGGGTTCTAGAGTTGGTTCAAATTGCTCAAAGCTATAACATAGGAATCAATATTGATGCAGAAGAGGCTGATCGCTTAGAGATGTCACTAGATATTATTGCTCAGGTGATGAAGGCAATTGCAAATTCTTCATGGGAGGGGTTTGGCGTTGTTGTGCAGGCATACCAAAAACGTGCGTCGCATGTGATTGACTGGTTAAATTATAATTGTCAAAAGCATAATCTTAAAATAATGGTGAGGCTTGTTAAAGGCGCCTATTGGGATAGTGAAATTAAGCATTCACAAACTCTTGGAGATGCTGATTTTCCTGTTTTTACCAAGAAAATAAATACTGACTATTCGTTCTTGGTGTGCTCTCAAAAACTCTTAGGGATGAGAGATAGGATTTTCCCTCAATTTGCAAGCCATAATGCACACTCGCTTGTCAGCATCTGTGAGATGGCAGGAAATAACGAAGGCTATGAAGTTCAAAGACTTCATGGAATGGGTGAGTCTTTGCATCGCGCCATTTCAAAAAAGTACGGCGTCGAATCAAGGGTTTATGCTCCAATCGGAAGCCACAAAGAGTTGTTGGCCTATTTAATGAGGCGTCTTCTTGAAAATGGTGCAAACAGTTCTTTCATTAACCATTTATTTGATGAGAATATACGTCCTGAAAGTTTGGCAGCTGATGTTTTTTCAATTGTTGAGCAAGATTCTGAAAAGTCACACCCTAAGATTCAGTTGCCAAAAGATATCTTCAATAATAGTCATCGCAATTCAAGGAGCGTCATATTCACTGATCAGTGTAGTGTTGATGAGCTTTATGAAAAGAAAAACATTTGGCTTGATCACCAATGGATTGCAAAACCGATCATTGATGGAGATCCTATTGAAGGCACATTAGACCAAGAGGTCAGAAACCCTTCCGATGAAAATGATATTGTTGGATATGCGCTCTATGCAACCAAAGCTCAAATAGAAAGATCAATCGAATCTGCAAAAAGTACTTTTAATACCAAAATGATTGATACTGAAACAATACTGAAGTGCTTGGAGCGTGCTGCAGATCTGTACGAAGAAAATCAATACGAGCTGATGACTCTTGCTATGAGAGAGGCTGGGAAGACTCATCAAGATGCGACGGATGAAGTTCGGGAAGCGGTTGACTTCCTTCGCTATTATGCAAATCTATCAAGAGAAGTAATGCCCCAACAAAGGAAGGCAAGAGGTGTTTTTGTTTGTATTAGTCCTTGGAATTTCCCTCTAGCAATTTTTACAGGGCAAATAGCTGCAGCGCTCTCCGCAGGTAACGTCGTCATTGCAAAGCCTGCAGAGAGCACTTCACTTATTGCTTATAGGGCCAGTGAACTTTTAATTGAGGCAGGTGTCCCTGTTGGACTGTTTCAGTTATGTTTAGGTAAAGGCTCTGAAGTTGGCTCATATCTTTCAGGCAACAATAAAATTGCAGGCGTTGCATTCACAGGTTCAAACGAAGTGGCAAAGCAAATCAAGAAAAGCTTGATTGACTGTGGGAACACAGAGGCAAGGCTCATTGCTGAAACCGGAGGCTTAAATGCCATGGTGGTAGACTCTACGGCGCTGTGTGAACAAGTTACAAGAGATGTTATTGATTCCGCATTTAAAAGTGCTGGTCAGCGCTGCTCTGCACTGAGGATTCTAATGATTCAAGATGATTGCTATGAGGAAGTAGTCAGTATGATTAAGGGTGCTATGAAAGAGATAGGTTGTGGAAATACAAAGTATCTAGATATTGAGTGCGGTCCTGTCATTAATTCAGCTGCACAAAATAAATTACAAAGCTACATTGATAAAGCAAGAGACAATAATCAGATTATTGAGGAGTTAGATGTTAAATCAAAAATTGGCTTCTTCGTATCACCGACATTAATCCGACTTGAATCAATGGACGATATTCATGAGGAGTTCTTTGGACCTATTCTGCATGTATTGTCATATAAAGATGATGAGCTTGAAAAAACAATAGAACAGTTAAACTCGAAAGGATTCGGACTGACCTTTGGAATTCACTCAAGAATTGAAAAAAAGGTTAAGGATATTTCATTGAGAGTTAACGCTGGAAATATATATATCAATCGAAATCAGATTGGTGCTGTGGTTGGCTCACAACCATTTGGCGGTGAAGGTTTGTCTGGGACAGGCCCTAAAGCTGGTGGCCCAAACACGCTCCATGGCTACAGCCAAAATATTCTTTCTAGAGAGAGATCAAACCATACAGTGTTTTTCAGTGATGATCCTATAGATGCTCGAGAGCTTCTCCCTCCATCACTCCAGTTAAGAAATGAATTGCTATTAAAACTGAAGAGAGTATTTCAAAATATTGAAGAGGATTTCTTTGAATTTTTAAATCAAGAGGTTTTGAAATATAGCTCTGACATTTCATTACCAGGGCCTACAGGGGAGTCAAATCAGTTAAGTTATAAACCCAAAGGAACAGTTTTGTGTCTTGGGCCTGAGCCAGATGAATTATTAAAGCAGACCCTCTTGTCACTTTTTTTAGGTAATAGCGTCATTTGTCCAATTTCCAGTAAAGACTGCAACATCTTGATTGAACTAGGCTTCAAAAAAGAAAATATACTTAGGCTTAATGACTCTCCAAGTATGAGTTTATTGGTTAGTAATTTATACAGCGCTGTGTTTTATTCTGGCAATTCCACATCAATGCAAGAAATTATATTGGCGTCAAGAAGTGAGCTAATAACAATAGTAAGTTCAATTTATGAGGCCTGGGAACTTCTTAAGGAGCAAGTAGTAACTGAGGATACAACTGCATCAGGAGGCAATGCAAATCTTCTTGCGCTCTAACGCGCGTTAATTTTAAATGCAGTTGGAGTGAGTTGAGTTTGACCTATAAACCATCTCACAAAAGAGGAAGGCTCTGAGTAACCTAGATGGTATGAGATAACCTTAATAGAAAGTCCCTCATTAATCATATGCTTAGCTTTTTTTAATTTGAAACCATTAAATATCTCACGAAAAGTTGTATTCTCTTTTAGCAATTGATTACGAAGTGAGTTAGTGCTTAATCCAAGATGGTTTGATATTTCTTCAATATTGATTAGGTTGTAATGATCCTCATAGTTATTCATCATCCTCTCAATCTTATCTCTGAGACTTAAGTTTGAGCTAACTTTGTTCGACTTATGTTTAAGAATATTGCTCAGGTAGTTGATAAGGTTAGGATTGGAGAGGGCATTCTTTTTTAGATAGTTCTTTTTACTAATGACGAGGGATGTTTCTTCACAAGAGCAGTAGATGGGGCAATTAAATAGGGATTTTTCGTGAACTCCTTTAGCCTGAGTGCTTATTTTCGTATTAATTTGTTTAATCTGAAATCGTTTTGAACGTATGAAGGATGCGGCTATAGAAAGCCCAAGGTTTTCATAGATATATGGATGCTTTATTTTTGGGTCAGCAACTGATTGAATTGTTATTAAGTTATCTTTGTCACTAATTATAAAGTCAATGCCCTCAAGTTCAGTTTCAATAAAAGATTGAATTAGTTTTATGCCTTCTTCCAGATTTTTCGAATATACAAATGCTAAACCAAAAGCCTCACCATAGTTTGGTCTCACTTGTGCCATTCGACCAAAATTGATTGACACTAATTCATCCTGAAAAACCGACTCAGCATTCATTACGAATTCATTAAGCATCTCGACAGGTAGAGATACATTTTGATTAACTAAAAAGCTTTTTGCTATGCCAACCCTTTGGAATATGTCTTCTACTTCAAAAGGGTAAATTTGATGTAGTCTTTGTATGCATCTCCATACGCCGCTGTAAGTATTCAAAATTTAAGTTAAATTACAATAAAATGTTAATATTTTATAATAATATGTTAATTATATTTTGATATTTGTATTTATACTAAATGCTATCAAAATAAGTAATAGAGCCAATTTTGGTCTGAGTCAAAGGCTCTTTTAACTTTAAAGTTATTAATCAGGATTAAGATTTATGTTAGAAAATATATTTGAATATTCTTTACTCTCTTTTCTTTTATCAATAGTATTGATTCTATTGGTTCTCGTTAAGACAAATATAAAGATGTGGCAGTTATGGTTATTGGCTGTTGGATTAACTTATCCAGGCGCTGTGATTGCTAATCATTTTGGAGCTCAATTTCTCTTGCTTATTCTTTTTGCAGTTGGAGTCCTTTTGGTTCCGGCAATTAGGCAGCTTCTTTTCACCAAGCCTTTGTACAAGGTCATGCGAAAATCTTTGCCACCAATTGGAGTTACAGAAAGTATCGCTCTTGAGGCAGGAAGCGTCTGGTGGGATGCTGAGCTTTTTCAGGGCGATCCAAATTGGAGAGAGTTGACTGAATTAGAGGCGATAGAATTAACGCAAGAAGAGCAAAGCTTTGTTGATAATGAAGTTGAGACATTATGTGCTATGGTTGACTCTCATGAAATTGAATCGTCTCATGATCTACCCAAGGAGGTATGGAAATATATTTTTGACAAAGGATTTTTAGGGCTCATTATTCCAAAAGAGTTTAATGGAAAAGGCTTTTCCCATTTTGCTCACGCAATTATTGTAGGAAGGCTCTCTTCTGCATCTCAATTTTTAGGGATTGCTGTTATGGTCCCTAATTCTCTTGGACCGGGAGAATTGCTCTTAAAATATGGTACAGATGAACAAAAACAGCATTACCTTCCTAGACTTGCAGAGGGCAAAGAAATTCCATGCTTTGGACTTACCTCAACAGTTGCTGGATCAGACGCGGGCTCTTTAATAGATAATGGAATAGTTTGCCATGGCAAGTTTGAAGGAAAAGAGGTTTTAGGCCTAAGGTTGAATTGGGAAAAACGCTATATCACACTTGCTCCAATTGCAACAGTAATTGGGCTGGCTTTCAAAGCCTACGATCCAGATAATTTACTTCCAGAAGATCACCCTCTTCATAAAAAAAATGACTTAGGTATTACCTGCGCATTAATACCAAGGGGTACAAAAGGTTTGAGTATTGGTACAAGGCACAAACCAATTGGTGAGCCATTTCAAAATGGCCCAATCTTTGGAAAGGATGTGTTTATACCGATGGATTGGGTCATTGGTGGAGATAAAATGCTTGGACACGGCTGGAGGATGCTGATGGAGTGTCTCAGTGTAGGAAGAGGCATTTCACTTCCAGTTACAGGTGCGTCAGCAACCCAAGCAATGCTTCTAACTACAAGCACTTACTCACAAACACGTGAGCAGTTCGGAATACCCATTGCTAAAATGGAAGGAATTCAGGAAAAGCTTTCAAACCTTGCTAGCAATGCATTTAGAGCTACCGCCAATATAAATCTTTCAACGTGGGCACTGGATGCAGGTCACAGACCCTCAATCATTTCTGCAATTGTGAAATACAGGAATACACAGCTGCTCCAAAGCTCCTCAATCGATGCGATGGATGTTCATGGCGGCAGAGCAGTCATGGAGGGAAAGAGGAATTATGTATCCAAGGTCTACTCAGGTGCTCCAGTTGCAATTACCGTAGAGGGTGCGAATATATTAACAAGAAGCCTGATGATTTTTGGACAAGGGCTCATTAGATGCCATAAAACGATGCTAGAGGAGTTAAGAGCGCTTCATGATGAAAGCAAAGATTCAATCAATAAGTTTGATAAAGCTCTCGTTAATCATGTGGGCAGCTTTATTAACAATATTGCAAGAGCCATTTTGTTTTCTTGGACACGTGGACGCTTGGCTAAACCTTATGGAGATCAAACTACTAAAGCCTACTATCGAAATCTTTCTGTGCTCTCAGCTAAGTTTGCCTGTTTGACTGATATCGCCTCTCTGCTCCTAGGAGGCTCTCTTAAAAGAAAAGAAATGATATCAGGCAGGTTCGCAGATTCAATATCAGCAATGTATGAAATTAGTTCCTGCATTAAGTTATATGAAGAGAAGTTTCTTGATGACGAGAGAGCAAAGTATATTCTCAAGCTTTCAGTCCTCAGGCTTATAGAGGAGGCAGACACATCGATGCTTAAAAACATTGAAAGCATGCCTATCAATAGAGTTGTGAAATGGCTCTTGAGAATTTTATTCTTTCCATTTTCAGTTACATCCTCTCAAGTTAATGACAAGCTGATTATCAATACCTCAAAATCTGTGCTTGATACTGAGTGGTTAGAAAACAACCTTTCAACCTGCATTTGCGCTAACCTCAAAGACAAGCCTGAGCATCCATTCAATATACTTTTTCAAGGTTTTGAAGCTGGAAAAGAGTTAAAAGTCTTGAGAGATAAAGCTAAAAAAGCTGGATACAGATATCAGCCAAGCATTACTTTAGAGTTTTGGCTTCAAGGCCTTGTCGACAATAAAACTTTATCCAAAGAGGATAAAGAGAACTGGCTAAGGTTGAATAATTTAGTTCTTGAGGCATTAAAGGTTGATGATTTCGAGAGTTTTGATAAATAAAGATTTGGGATGGATATGAAAGAATATTTTGATAAAGCGTTTACTAAGATTGCTGTACTAGGTTCGGGCACAATGGGAGGTCAGATAGCTGCCCACTTTGCCAACTTAGGTTTTGATACTACGATGTTTGATACTAGTGAGGAAGCATTATCAAAATCCATAGCCATGATGAAGAAATTAAAGCCAACACCTTTTGCAAGTCCCTCTGTATCAGGATTAATTAAGACATCAACTTACGATGATTTAACTGCTATTTCAGGCTGTGACTTCATCATAGAGTCGATCGTTGAGAATCTAGAAATCAAAAAGAAGCTTTTTAAGCAAATATCACCTCATGTCAACGATAATGCCATTCTCGTTACGAATACATCTGGTTTGTCGATTCAAAAAATAGCTGAGTCTGCTCCAGATAGTTTGAGGAGTCGAATCTTTGGGGTTCATTTCTTTAACCCTCCCAGATATTTGCCGCTCGTTGAGTTAATAAGAACGTCATATAGTGATGAGAGCTTGTTAATCAAGGCTGAGGGTTTCATTACTTCAGCTTTAGGTAAAGAGGTTGTTTATGCTAAAGATAGTCCTGCTTTTGTTGCAAACAGGATTGGTGTCTTTTCCTTTATGTCAGTTTTAAAGCATGCTGAAAACTTTAACCTTTCTGCTGACACAGTTGATGCTCTGACTGGAAAGAGAATAGGAAGACCTGCGAGTGCTACGTTTAGAACCTTAGATGTTGTTGGCCTTGATGTAATGGCAAACGTAGTAAAAAATATTTATGAAAATGCGCAAGATGATCCTTGGATTGAATTATTTAAAATTCCAGATTGGATTCAGGCGTTAATTGAGAAGGGATCTTTAGGAAGCAAGACTCGAAAGGGAATCTATGAAAAAGTTGGCAAAGACATATTTGTCTTTGATCCGAAAGATGGAGAATATAGGCTTTCTGATAAAACTATTAGTTCCAAAGTAAAGAAAATTATAAAAGATAGCAGAACCATAGAAAATGCTCTTCTCGAGCTCTCTAAATGTGAAGACCCACAGGCTCAGTTTTTGTGGTCAGTTCATCGCGATGTATTTCATTACACTGCCTATCATCTGGAGCATGTTGCTGAAACTGCAAGATGTGTTGATTTGGCATTAAAGTCAGGGTTTGCTTGGCAAAAAGGAATCTTTGAACAAGTCCAGATGACTGGTTGGTCTGAGGTAAGAGAGTTGCTAAATCACGACATTAAGGATGGAAAGACTCTTTCAAATCAAGCCCTGCCAGCATGGGTCATGGAGCAAGATTTCGTCTATTCTGATGAGGGTGCCTTTAATCCAAATAACAGTCAGTTTATTCCAAGGTCTTCTCATCCGGTCTATGAAAGGCAATTAAATAAGGCTCTTCTGAGTGGAGAGAGAAACAGTCAATTAGAGGTTTTGAAAGATGGTGAATCCACTAAATTGATTGATGTTGGAAATGGAGTTGCTAGCGTCTCTTTTAAAACAAAAATGAACGTATTGAGTTCAAGTGTTTTAACTGAGCTACCTGAATGCCTAGATTATCTGGAAGGCAATGGTTTTCATGCCCTTGTAATCAGACAAGAGCAGGAGCATTTTTGTGCAGGTGCTAACCTTTATGAGGTTATTTCGGCAATTAAGCTTGGCCTACTTGAAAAGGATCCGGGCTTGTCATCCAAAGCAAAAAAGAAGGCTTTTGAGGTCATGCATCCTGAGCTGCCTAAACTTGGGAAGCTCTACTCTATTAAGAAAACTATCCGCATGCTTCAAGATTTATTAATGCGCCTAAAGCATGGAAAAATACTGACCATTGCCGCTGTTGATGGACTAGCGCTTGGAGGGGGCTGTGAACTTTTACTTCACTGCAATAGAGTGGTTGCCTCTATGAACTCTTTCATTGGACTTGTAGAAGTAGGAATTGGAGGAATTCCTGCTGGCTGTGGCAGTAAGGAGATGGCCTTAAGAGCTTATTTAAATAAAGAGTCTGATGATATTTTTCCTTTGTTGTCTAAACATTTTGAACAAATTGCAATGGCAAAAGTCTCAGCTAGTGCTTTGGAAGCTAAAGAAATGGGTTACCTAAAGAATGAAGATGTCATTATTGCTAATCCACATGAGCTACTTTATGTTGCTAAACAGCAAGCTTTAGCAATGCTTGAGTCAGGATTCAGGTCCCCACTTGATGACACATTCAAAGTAGTGGGCAAGGCTGGATATGCAAATATTATGGCGCAGGTTGCTAACCTATTTGAGGGTAACTTTATGTCCGAACATGACAAATACTGCATATCATCATTGGCCAAAGTGATGACAGGCTCTCTAGTTGAGGAGAATACCGTTGTCAATTCAAAAATGCTGCTAGATCTTGAACAGAAATATTTTGTTGAGCTTTTGGGAACACAGAAAACTCAAGACAGAATTGAGTTTATGCTTCGAAATAGTAAACCCCTTCGCAATTAACTGGAGAGTATGATGAGAAAAGCTTATATTATTGATGCAAAAAGAACTCCAGTTGGAAAAGCCAGAGGTTTGCTCTCTAAGACTAGGGCAGATGACTTATTGGTCCATGCCATACAAAGTGTTCTCAAGGCGTCAGATCCAAGTGAAAAAATTAACAATAGTATTGACGATATTATTGTTGGATGTGCCATGCCAGAAGGACCTCAAGGCTTAAATATTGCACGAATTGCAACTTTGCTTGCTGGACTTCCAGATACGACTCCAGCATATACGCTCAATAGATTCTGTTCTTCAGGTCTGCAGTCCGTCTCTAACGCTGCTGACCTCATTAAGTCTGGGTCGTCTGACCTGGTCATAGCTGCAGGCGTCGAGAGTATGAGTAGTGTTCCGATGACTGGCTTTAAGCCGTCAATGAATCCTAAAATTTTATCAGACGAGAATATTTCTATTGCTTATGGGATGGGGCTTACTGCAGAGAAAGTGGTGCAGAAATATGGGATCTCTCGAGAGGCACAAGATCAGTTCGCTTACGACAGTCACCAAAAAGCAATAACAGCAAACAATAGCGGTTTATTTGAAAATGAAATTGCACCCATTTCAACTATTGAGGATAGTTACTCAGTTGAATCAAATGAATATATAAAAAATACCAATCTTGTTTCTAAAGATGAAGGACCTAGAGAAGATACAAGTTTGGAAGTTTTAGCAAAACTAAGAACTGTTTTTGCTCAAGATGGTTCAGTGACAGCAGGAAACAGCTCTCAAATGTCTGATGCCGCCGCCGCTGTTCTTGTCGCTAGTGAAGAGGCAGTTGAGAAATATAATCTAACGCCTAAGGCCGAGTTTCTGGGCTTTTCGGTTGCCGGAGTTCCTGCAGAAATAATGGGTATTGGCCCAGTCAAGGCGGTGCCTAAAGTTCTTGACTCCTTAGACCTTTCTCTTGATGATATTGGATGGATTGAGCTTAATGAGGCATTTGCTGCGCAATCTCTGGCTGTTATTCAGGAGTTAAAACTTGATTCAGAAAAGGTCAACCCGCTTGGAGGCGCTATAGCCCTTGGACATCCTCTGGGCGCTACTGGAGCCATTAGAATTGCAACACTTGTTTCTGCAATGCAAAGAGAAAAGATTGATTACGGAATGGTAACCATGTGTATTGGAACTGGGATGGGCGCTGCTGGAATCATTAAAAGATGCTAAATCATTTATGACAAATCAAAACTACATTGATCAGCTCAGACTGCCAATTATTCAGTCACCTATGTTTATTGTCTCGAATGCTAGGCTTGTTATAGCATCTTCTAAGGCAGGAATTGTTGGGTCCTTTCCGACTGCTAACTGTCGAACCTTAGAGGCCTTAGATCAAGAATTCACAGAAATAACACTAGCATTAGGCTCAGGTAAAGATGCCCTGCCATGGGCGGTAAACATCATTGTAAGTAAAATGTATGCCAGGAGTAATGATGATATAGAGTTAATTCTTAAGCATAAGCCGCCCATAGTTATTACCTCTCTTGGGAACCCTAAAGAGGTTGTAAGAAAAGTTCATGAATATGGCGGCCTAGTCTATTCAGATGTCATTAATTTGTATCACTCAAAGAAAGCAATTAGCGCCGGAGTAGACGGACTTATTCTAGTTTGTAATGGTGCGGGGGGACATACTGGAGACCTTTCCCCATTCGCCTTTATATCTGAAGTGAGAGGCATATTTGATGGAACAATTATAGTTGGTGGAAGTATCAGTTCTGGTGATGCAGTTCTGGCTATAAAAGCATTAGGCGCAGATATGGCCTATATGGGCACGCGCTTTATTGCAACCGAAGAGAGCGATGCGACTGAAGACTACAAACAGATGATCTTAAATGCATCTGCTAATGATATTATTAAGTCGAATAAGATTACTGGAGTCAATGGAAACTGGCTTGAGCAATCCTTGAATAATGCTGGTATTAATCCAAATGCTGGAGGTATTCAATCAACAATCTCTAATTTTAAGAAAATGATAATGCCACTCATCAAGCAAAAACTTAAGGTAGATTTTGATGTCAGTAAGGCTTCAGCAAAGAGATGGAAGGATATTTTTTCTGCTGGTCAAGGTGTTGGCTCTATTTCCAATGTGCCGAGTGTTGAGGATTTGGTGTTAGAATTAGAGCAGCAATATAAAGAATCTAAAAATCGAATTTCATAAGGACCAAACTATGCTATCGAAGCCGGCCAGAAGAGATTTAAAACATAATAGAACGATTGAAGGCAAAGGCTACAAAAGAGAAGATGGATTGTGGGATATAGAAGTTTTTCTTATTGATAGTAAAACTTATTCCTTTAATAACATGCATCGAGGGTACATCAGTGCTGGCGAGCCTCTTCATGATATGGTGCTCAGACTAACCCTAGATGATAAAAAACAAATTATCGATATCGAGGCAGAGATCATTGCTTCTCCATACAATGTATGCCCGCAAGCCGTTAAAAATTGCCAAAAACTTAAGGGTGAATTCGTCGTTACTGGATTCAATAGAAAGGTTATAAAGGCTTTAGGTGGTGAAAAGGGTTGCAGGCACATTACTGACCTTCTGGCCTATGCTGGAACTATTGCATATCAAACGCTATGGAAAGAGAAAACAGGTGGCGAATCAAAGAGTATAACTCTAGAGGAGGCAAAATCAATAGAAAAGAAATTTGCAAATTCATGTTTTGCTTTCAAAAAGGACGGAGAGGTTTATAATGAATATAAGGAAATCTTAATAAGCAAAGTTAAGGATAACTAACGATAACTGAGGAAATCTAATGGCATTAAACATACCCAATAAACTTGAAGAGACAGATTTTTTTAAAGAACATGGCAACCTGGTAGAGTTTTTTGATAACTGCTGTAATGAGCATCAAGAAAAAATAGCGTTTGAAAGTTTTGGGGTTGAGATGTCCTATAACGACTTATCGGCTCAGGTTGACTCATTCGCCTCTTGGCTTAGTAGTAACTTTGAAGTTGGTGATAGAGTTGCTGTCATGATGCCTAACATGCTGGTATACCCTGTCATAGTTTATGGAGCGTTGAAGGCAGGTATCGTCGTAGTGAACATTAACCCCCTCTATACTCAAAGAGAACTTGAGCATGTCCTTAAAGATAGTGAAGCAAAATTATTATTGGTTTGGGAGGGCGTTGCTAATGTCGCCGCTAAGTCTGACCTAGCGAGTGTGGAAAAAGTTTTAGTAACAACTGTTGGAGACCTTCTCGGCTTTAAGGGAAAGATTATTAATTTGGTTACTAGAAAAGTCAAAAAGTTAGTGCCCAAGTACCAAATTGATGGTGCCAAAATGTTCCTTGAGGTTTTGAAGGAGAATGAAGGTTCAAAGGCTACATCCATAGATATTCCTATAGAGAGCACAGCTTTCCTTCAGTATACTGGGGGAACTACTGGCGTTTCAAAAGGCGCGATCCTAACCCACCGAAATATTCTTGCTAACATCATCCAGGCCTTCTTTACAATCGATCCTAAAATGTATGATGACTCAAGAAAAGAACAGAGAATAGCCATCTGTCCATTACCTTTGTATCATATCTTTGCTCTAACTGTTCATAACTTCATGCTGTTCCATATTGGTGGAAGAAGTGTACTCATCACTAATCCTAGGGACTTAAAGACTTTCGTTTCAATTATGAAGAAACATAAGTTTCACATGATCTCAGGTGTGAACACGCTTTATGAAGCTCTATTGAATTATGATGGTTTTAAAGAGTTAGATTTTAGCAATTTGCTAATGTCCTTAAGTGGCGGCATGGCAGCCCTTGATACAACTGCAAAAAGATGGGCAGAGCTAACTAAATCAGTGATCTGGCAGGCATATGGGCTCACTGAAACATCACCACTGGTTAGTGTTAATGACTACAAGCAAACTGAATTTACAGGCTCCGTAGGTATGCCTGCGGCTTATACTGAAATTGAAATTAGGGATGAAGACGGCAAAGCACTCTCAGAAACGAATGCTGTTGGAGAGCTTTGTGTCAGAGGACCACAGGTCATGAGTGGTTATTGGAAGTCTGAAGTCTCTGGTCTTGATGAGAATAACTGGTTTATGACTGGTGATATTGCCCGAATTGATGAAATGGGTAATATTTTTATTGTTGATCGAAAGAAGGACATGATTATTGTCTCAGGTTTTAACGTTTTTCCAAATGAAGTTGAAGCGGTTGTAAATGAACACCCTTCTGTTCTTGAATGTGGGTGTGTCGGAATAGAGGGTGAAGGTTCTCAAGAACTCGTAAAAGTTTTTGTTGTCCTCCATGATGAGCAAACTGTAACTGAGGATGAAATTATAAGTTTTTGTAGGGAAAAGTTAACCGCTTATAAAGTGCCAAAGCATATAGAATTTATCAAAGAGATTCCAAAAACTAATGTTGGAAAAGTTCTAAGAAGAGAGCTGAAAGAAAACTAATAGATTTGGTTTCTTGACTTATAGTTTGAGTATCTATCACGAATATGGATTCTGAGTATCCCCTTTTAATTAAGCAAATTCTCACAAAATCTAGCGTTATGTCCTTTTCGCAAGAAATTGTAAGTAATCCAAATGTAAGGCTAAATTATCAGGAGTTCACTGGACGTCTTGGAAGGCTTGCCAATTCTCTATCTGCTATGGGCATTTCTGAAAAAATGCGTGTTGGCGTTATGGATTGGGATACTCACCGCTATCTTGAGTATTTTTTTGCTGTACCCATGATGGGGGCAGTTTTGCATACAATCAATGTACGTTTATCACCTAAGCAAGTTCTTTATACGATTAATCATGCCCAGCCTGATCTAATAATTGTTCATCAGGACTTTATGCCCCTAATTGAAGAACTTAAGTTAGAATTTGAGCGCGAAATAATAATCATCCCGATTGGTCATGGTGAAAAGTATGAAGATTGGATAAGCAGCTCATCAACTAGTTTTAATTTTCCAGAATTTGATGAAAACAGAACTGCGACATTGTTTTATACAACTGGCACAACAGGTGATCCAAAAGGAGTCACTTATTCACATCGTCAGTTAGTTCTTCACACATTAGGCTTATTAGCTGGGTTTGGTTCATTTTCAGGAGACTCTGGATTACATCGTGATGATGTCTATATGCCACTCACACCCCTATTCCATGTTCATGGATGGGGCTTTCCATATGCTGCTACAATGTTGGGACTTCGTCAGGTTTATCCTAATCGTTACGACCCTGGGACAATATTGCAACTAATCGATTCTGAAGCAGTGACATTTTCACATTGTGTTCCTACTGTTTTATCAATGTTATTAGATCATCCGAATAGCAAAAAAGTAAATTTGAGTCGATGGAAAGTAATAATTGGAGGATCTGCCCTATCAAAGAGTTTGCAGAGTCGTGCTTCTAAATTTGGCATAAGATTGCATGCTGCTTATGGCATGTCAGAAACCTGCCCATTTTTAACAGTTGCAGATTTATCTAGTACTGATCCAGATGCTCAATCCCAAACTGGGTTTCCAGGCCCACTGGTGGACCTGCGTGTTGTATCTCCAAATATGCAAGATGTTCCTCATGATGGATTAACAACAGGTGAAATTGTTGTAAAGGCCCCCTGGTTGACTAATGGATATATGGACAACCCTAAGGCATCTAAAGATCTTTGGAGAAATAGTTATCTACATACTGGGGATGTTGGATATATTCGTGAAAATGGATCATTGCAAGTTACTGATCGTCTCAAAGATGTTATCAAAACTGGTGGTGAATGGATTTCATCGCTTACACTTGAAAATATTGCATCATCATGTTCAAACATTGAAGAAGTTGCAGCTATTGGTATCCCTAATGAAAAGTGGGGTGAAAGAGCAGTTTTAGTTGTAAAACTTTCGAATAATGCAAATCCAGATCTTGTTAGAAAAGATTTAATGAGAAAATTTCGAGAACATTTTGAATTAGGAGAAATATCTAAATGGGCAATTCCCGATAACATTTTTTTTGTCGAGCAACTCCCCAAAACAAGTGTTGGTAAGCTTGATAAAAAGGTGATGCGCAAATATGTTTTAACTCTTAATGAAACAAATAATGACAGATAGACAGATTAGAATCAAAGCCCTAATTAAATCCATTATTAGTTATCTTGATAAGCATCGAGCAGATATGTCAGGAGTTGAAATGACATTGAGAAAATTAGAAAAAATTGACTTATCTGATCAACAACTTGTTGATATTAAACCAAAAGGAACTAGACATGAGCGGGTTTTGAATAAAGCAATTTCTGAAATAAATGCTCAACAGCTTAATGAGATTGCAAGTTGCCTTTATGCAGCAAAGGACGACCTTGTTTGGTTAGAAGATAATTCACAATATTATCAACCTGGGGCAAATCTGGGGCCAGGTTACAAAAATTGCAACCTCCATACTCTGTTAATTGGCCCTAACTCTTGTGGATATCAAAGTGATGACTTTCTCCTGGGCGTCTTTATGCTTGGACCACGAACACTCTATCGTGATCATAAGCATGATGCATCAGAGTTATATCTTAACCTTACAGATAAATCAGGTTGGCGATTTGAATTGGGAGAATGGAAAGACTATCCAGCTGGTTCATTTATTTGGAACGCACCTAGAGAGCGACATGCTGCTCGAGTTTATGAACAACCTTTTATATCCGTATTTGCTTGGCTTGAAAATGTTAATTCGCCATGTCAAGTTCTCCATTTTGATGATTGGGACGAAATTGAGCAAAGCCTCTTTAAATAATGGAATGTTTAATTACTTATAATTATTGACTAGGTCGAATGTATGCGCCCATTTCAGAAAGCTCGTCTTCAAATTTTTTGATTCGGGCTAGCATTTTTTTGCCACTTTTTGTCATAATCTGTGAAACGAGAATTTCTGAGAATGCTGCATATGGCAGAATGCTGGATGGCCTCAATAGCGTATTCTTAGAGAGACCGAATGATGTAAATTTCTAATTAGTCCCAAGGGTTATAATATAACTTTATTAATAATTTTAGGTTTATTTTGTGGCTAAGCTTTACTTTTATTATTCTGCGATGAATGCAGGTAAATCAACCTCTCTTCTTCAGTCAGCATACAACTACAAAGAGAGAGGAATGACTCCTTTTATACTCTCGGCTGCAATTGATAACCGCTATAGTGTTGGAAAAGTGACTTCCAGAATTGGACTTGAAGCGGAGGCCCATCTTTTTCATAAAGATGACGACTTATTTACAATCTTAAAACATCAAAACGATAAAAATTCAATAGACTGTGTATTGATTGATGAAAGTCAATTTCTAAGTAGAGAGCAGGTTCAACAACTTGCCCAAGCTGTTGACCAATTAAATTTTCCAGTCCTTTGCTATGGAATTAGAACTGATTTTAGGGGTGAGCTTTTCCCTGGAAGTAAGCATCTACTGGCATGGGCAGATAATCTAATTGAGCTAAAAACTATTTGTCACTGCGGAAGTAAGGCAACTATGGTGGTTCGAATTGACGAGCATGGAAATGTCATTGAAGATGGTGACCAGGTTGTTATTGGAGGCAATGATCGCTATCAATCTATGTGCAGAAAGCATTTCTCTGAACATATTTGGAAGACTTGAGCTTATAAATCATATGATGAGTTATGAGTGAAGCGTTAATCCTATTTATTCTTCTTGGTGCCTTTTCAGGCTTTGTTGCAGGGCTTCTAGGGGTTGGGGGAGGCCTAATAATTGTTCCAGTACTGCTATACCTGTTGGCACCATCCATTGACCAATCCATTCTAATGCATACTGCAATAGGGACGGCATTGGCCGCAATAGTCTTTACCTCTATTTCTAGTCTATATGCCCATCATCGTCATGGGGCTATACTGTGGAGAAACTTTGTAAAACTAACTCCAACGATTTTATTAGGTTCATACAGCGGCGCTATTCTTGCTAAATATTTAAGCTTTGATTTTTTACGTGTTTTCTTTGCTTTATTTGAAATAACCGTTGCATTTATTATGTGGTTTGGTGTTAGCGCTTCAAGCCATGCCGATAATTTATCTAGATGGATTTGGTCTGTTGCAGGCTATGTGATAGGACTAGTTTCAGCTATGGTTGGGATTGGTGGCGGTACAATGACCACTCCATTTTTAGTTTATAACAATGTAAAAATTAAAAATGCCATTGCCACATCTGCTGCGGTAGGTATGCCAATTGCGGTTGCTGGAAGTATTGGTTTTATGATAGCAGGATCCTCACAATCTCTTCCAACAGGAGGGATTGGCTTTGTGAACTTTCAAGCTTTATTTGCAATAGTTGCTGCCAGCATTTTTTTTGCACCACTTGGCGCAAAAGTGACTCATAAAATGGACAGTAAAAAACTCAAAAAAGGGTTTTCAGTTTTCCTAGGTTTTTTAGCTGCTATGGTGCTTGTATTTTAGAAAACTAAAATTACCACTTAAGAATCATCACCGGAAAAGTTGAGAGCAACTGAGTTTATGCAGTAGCGCTTTCCAGTTGGTCGAGGCCCATCAGGAAAGACATGGCCTAAATGTGCATCACAAGATGAACATCTTACTTCTATTCTCATATACCCCAATGAATCATCTTCTAGCTGCCTAATACAGCCGCCATTTGCAAGGTCATAAAAACTTGGCCAGCCACTACCAGAGTCATATTTTGTAGAAGATTCAAATAATACAGCGTCACAACAGATGCAATGATAATTTCCAGTTTCGTTGTGGTTATAATATTCACCAGTGAAAGGCGGTTCTGTTCCGCACTCCTGAGTAATACGATAGGCTTCTGGGGATAAATTCTTCTTGTTATTCATTCGTGTATTATAAGAGAAATTTATCCTTAACTTTAATTTCTAGAGTAAGAAATATGCAAGAATTTTTGGTTGGTGGTGCAATCCGAGATAAGATTTTAGGTATTGCCACTGAATCTACAGAAAGAGACTATGTCGTTGTAGACTCATCTCCTGAAGAAATGAAGTCATTGGGCTTTCGCCAAGTTGGAAAAGAGTTTCCAGTTTTTCTACATCCTCAATCTAAAGAAGAATATGCTCTAGCTCGATTGGAGCGAAAGGTCGGTAAGGGATATAAAGGATTTGAATTTATTACGTCAAAATCGGTTACATTAGAACAAGATCTTTCCAGAAGAGATCTGACAATCAATGCAATTGCCCAAAATAAGGATGGCTCTGGTGAATACATTGATCCTTTTGGCGGTTTAGATGACATTAAGGTAAGAAAGCTAAAGCATGTGTCCGAGGCATTCACTGAGGATCCAGTAAGAATTCTCAGAACAGCAAGGTTTGCATCCCGTTTTAATCACCTCGGTTTCACGATAGATTCTAAGACACTCGATTTAATGAAAATGATGGTCAGTTCGGGCGAGGTTGATGCGTTGACTCCAGAAAGAGTCTTTAAAGAAATTAATCTATCAATGAATTCAGAGTCACCATCTATCTTTTTTGAAGTTTTAATTGAAACAGGTGCCTATCAAAGATTGTTTCCCATGCTTGAAATGACTCAAGCTGTGAACCTTAAGCTTTTAGACCATGAAAATTTAACTAGTGAGGTTCGTTTGGCTTTGTGGCTTTATAATCAGAATCCGAGCAATATTGGACTCCTATGTGAACATCTCAAATGCCCAAAAGATATTCAACAAATTGCTGAACTGGTTTCAATTTGGCATAATTTTGTTTCTGATTTTTTATCTCATAAGCCTGAAGAGATTCTAAACTTCTATCTAAAAACTGATGGCCTTAGAAGGCAAAAGAGGTTTGAGCTTATTTTGGATTCCTTTAAATATTTAAATATAGATACCTCTCCAATAGTTCAATTAAAAAATCAGCTGAACTCAATCAAGATATCAGATTTAAAGAATATTAATATTGCTCAGGAGCTAGCTGAAGAGAGGCTATCAGTCATTTCCCGATTTATCCACCCTGCAAAGTAAATCATAATCACAGTAGTCGCAAGCATGAGATGAAGGTAAAACTTGAGCATTTCCATTTTGGAACTGCTGACTTGCATTGACCAGTTCACTTTTCCAGTCAGATACTTGTTTTTTCCATTCAGGCATTCTATTAATTGATTGACTACTGATTGGCAAATCATATTTATTTTTTGTAATCGCTTTAAATTCACAGTTTTGAGTGTTGATTGTTGCAAATGCGATTCCATCAACCTCATTTGAAATTGCATAAATTGGAAGTTGTGCTTGCTCTAAGGGCTGGTTAGTGAGCTTTGATAATCCAATATTCTTCCCTGTCTTGTAATCAATAATGAGCTTTGAGCCATCTTTCAATCGATCCATTCGATCAATCCGGGTCGAGAATTTTAAGCCATCAATATCAACTTGAGTTTCAGACTCAGTCTCAATAACTTCAAAAAATTCTCTATCTTTTTCAAGATCTATGTATTTTTTTATCACTCTTTTAACTCTTTCCTTTTCATTATTTTTAAAATTTGATTGAGGCATGTCTCTGAGGGCATTTTCAGAGTGAGCTTCTATTAATTTGGCTAGTTTAATTTCTGATAACTGCTTTAAATCTGAACTTGAGCGGACTTCGTTGAAAAATCTCTCTAATATATGGTGAATGATATTACCCTGTTCAAGTTTACTAATGCCTATTGATGGATCATCAATTTCTTGAAAATTCAGTCTATTGGTAAAGCCTTTAAATTCACAGCCCATCTGATCTTGAAGTGTTTTAACACCTTTTTTAATGTCTAAATTTTCAATTTTTGGCCCAGAAAAATCTTCAATCAGCTCCATCTCTCTATGCACCACTTGATGCTCTTCCACTGGTTGAAAATCCTCAAATAATAGATAGGGAGTGGATAGCTGCTCACGACTATCTGAAGAGGCTGAATAGCTAAAAGTCAGATTATTGCTTAAATTTTTTAAATTGATAAGTGTGGATTCACTTTCTTTGGTAATGAGCTCAAAACTCGTGCCTGGTAAAGAATATTCTATGGAGATTTTGGATGGAATAAATAAAGGCATTTTGATTTTCCCCGGAAGGAAGCTATTCGTCATGCTAGTGACCCATGCAAAATCAAAAAATAATCCCTCAGCCTCTAGAGACCCCAGAATATGAATATTCGCAGGACCACTTTGTGGCTGAAAAATAACGGCATTCATATGTGCTATTAAAATTTTAAGGGCCTCTCCTAGAGTCTTTAACTTATGAAAATTTGATAATTTATTTAGTACCAAACTTTCAACCTGATACTTTTCATACACTTGAAATTCGCTACTCGATAGATTTCTATCTGAAGTGAAGCCCCAAATTAGCAAAAATGCGTTCATTGAATCCAATGCTCGTTCCAAAGTAATTTTTTGTGAGAACCTAGCATTATCGAGCTTGATAAAAATATCTCTAAGAATAGGGCAATCTCTACTTAAACTCATAACTTCATTCGTTTTAATCTGGGTTGAAGATAACTGCAGTATTTTGCTAGTTAAGAGGGCACGATTATTTTGTTCACTCATCGCGCCCTTTATATAAGGAGACGTCACAACCTTAATGAATATCTCAGATTCGAGATAACCATTTTGATACTGATTTGATAACTTCAAGATTGAGATAAGATGTTTAATTAATGGGTAGTCACTTAGAGAAATTCCTAAAGAAATATTGAAGGGCTTTTTATGAATCTCAAAAAGACTAGAGTTGAATTCTTGGTCAAAAGTAGACTTAACCTGATGCTGCAATTCATTTAAGTTAGGTACAACAATACCAATTTGTTGTTCTGGATACTTTGCGCTAGTTTTTTTTGCCCATTTTGCAATAGCTGTTAATTCTGACTCTTGATCAATAAAAGTGAAGTTTCTTGAAGAGCTTTCTAGGTGCTTTGTAAATATTAGTTTACAATCTAATGTCTCAAAAAGCTTATTTTGTTCAGGTGTGGGCTCATTAAATCCGTACCTATAGTAATTTCCAGTACCAACGCTGACTTGCCTTAAATGATCTATAGTTAAATCCAAAATATCGGTCTGATCAATGCAATTATTATGAACTTTAAATACTTCATATTCTCTAACTATTCGAACAAATAGCTTGGTAGGAATTGAAGGTAATTTTGAAAGCTGATGGATTTCAATTCCATGACTTTTGCATAATCTATAACATTTAATAAGTTCCTCAATAAAAGTTTCAGGATTCTTTATTGACGAATCTGCACAGAACTTCATTAATAAAAGTCGAAATTCAAGCTGAGTTAAAAGACGTTTTTCCTGACCTATAGGACTGCTCTTCCAAAACTTTTCAAGAAAAGATTGATATGAGTAAACTTTGGATATTCTAGAAGCTTGATTTGAATGTGTTAGGGACTTCTTAAGTGCAAGAGCTTGACGATTGTTAGCAACAATTATAGTATCGTTTGATTTAATTGAGCTAAGATCTAAATTAATTCTCATCACTCATTTCAAATACTTGGTTTAGATAACTACTAAGATCTAGAACTCCCTCTTTTTTTAAAGAAGAAAAAAGTTGAACATTAACTGAAGGTAAATCTTTCACAGCTTTTAATACGGAAAGTTTAGCTGCACTTGCAGCTCCCCTTTTTAATTTATCAGACTTAGTTAGCAAAATATTAATAGGAACTTGACTATTCACACACCAATCAAGCATCATTTGATCAAAAGGCTTGAGCGGGTGACGGCAATCCATAACAAGTATTGCAGCTTTAATACATTGTCGATTATCAAAGTATTCACTCATATTTTGATGCCAATTTTGTTTGACTGAGTCAGGTACTTTTGCATAACCATAGCCTGGAAGATCCACCAACCTTCTGTCATTCCCAAGATCAAAAAAAACAAGGTGCTGTGTCCTTCCCGGAGTTCTGCTAACTTTAGCTAATTTTTTTTGTTCTGCGAGCGTGTTAATAGCACTTGATTTGCCAGCATTTGATCGACCTGCAAATACCACTTCGTATCCACTATCATCTGGGCACCCTTTTAAAGATGGACAAGATAAAAGAAATTTAGCTTGACGATAAAAATTGTGCATAATTCAAGAGATGAGGGCCTTTCATTCCATTATATAATCATAATTAATTCAGTTCTCATAACATTCAAATTCTGCATTTGCTTTTTAATTTAATATGGACAATGAAATATATCTAACAAGAGAGTATCAGTATTATTCAGAGAGTGATAAATTAGATAACCCTCTTGTCCTTTATAGTGCCAAAGTTCACTCGGATTGGATTGACTACAATGGACATATGAGCGAGTCATTCTATCTCTATGCTTTTGGTGATGCTTCTGATGCGCTTTTTCAATATATAGGAATTGATAATGATTACAGGCTTGCAGGACAGTCTTTCTATACTGTAGAGACACATATTAATTATTATTTAGAGGCATCAGAGAATGAGCCATTACAGTTTTCTACTCAAATATTAGGTCTTGACTCAAAGAGACTCCACATTTTTCACCAAATGTTTCATGGAGAAAGTGGAGAATTATTGGCAACAACCGAACAGATGCTCATTCATGTAGATATGAATAAAGCAAAAGCAAGCGAGATAGATCAATCCGTATTTACAATACTGCAAAAGATTTGGAGTGAGCATAAAAAGCTAGCCTCACCAAAGCAAAAAGGGCGAGTAATGGAGATTAAATAAGGTTAATTTAATAAAAGGCGAAAGAAATGAATTTTGGACTTACAAGTGAACAAGAAATGATTATTGATTCTGTCAAAAGTTTTGTTGAAAAAGAGTTGTACCCTTTTGAAGAGGAGGTTGAAAAGAACAATAAAATAGAAGATTCAGTTGTAGAGCAGATAAAACAAAAATCAATTGAAAGTGGACTTTATGCATGCAATATGCCTGAAATACATGGTGGTGGTGGCTTAGATTCTCTTACATTGTGCCTATTAGAAAAAGAATTGGGAAAAGCAAATTTTGGACTTCAGTATATTGTAGCTCGTCCAAGTAATATTTTATTGGCATGTAAAGGATCACAGATCGATGAATATTTGCTACCAACAATTCGGGGAGAAAAGGTTGACTGTCTTGCGATGACGGAGCCAAATGCTGGCTCTGATGTTCGCTCAATGAAATGCAAAGCGGAGAGAGATGGTGAATTTTTTGTCGTTAATGGTTCTAAGCATTTTATTAGTCATGCGGATATGGCTGACTATGTCATATTATTTGCTGCTTCGGGTGTTGAACAAACTCCAAGGGGTGAGAAAAAAAAGATTACAAGCTTTTTAGTCGATATGGGTACGCCAGGCTTCTCAGTTGAGCCCGGCTATAACAGTGTTTCTCATAGGGGTTACCATAACTTTATACTTAATTTTGATAACTGTAGAGTGCATGAGTCTCAAGTTCTCGGTGAGGTTGACCATGGGTTTGATGTCGCTAATGAATGGTTGGGTGCGACTCGATTGTCCGTTGCTGCGATGTGTCTTGGTAGAGCGGAAAGGGCTTTGCAGATTGCAACAGAATGGGCTGCAACACGAGAACAATTTGGTCAAACGATAGGAAAATTCCAAGGGGTTTCATTTAAACTTGCTGATATGTCAATGGAGCTCAATGCAGCAGAATTACTGACTTTGAAAGCTGCATGGAAGGATTCTCAAGGTCAGATGACTAATAGTGATGCCGCCATGGCAAAACTTAAAGCAACTGAGGTTCTTGCAATGATTTCTGATGAGGCTATTCAAATTTTAGGTGGCATGGGACTGATGGATGAGCTTCCCCTTGAGAGAATATGGAGAGATCATCGAGTAGAAAGAATATGGGATGGAACGA
>CABWZU010000012.1:0-27169 GCA_902510115.1 uncultured Gammaproteobacteria bacterium
TAGTTCAGTCGAGAAATTGAGAGATTACTTAATGATTGAAGCAGAAGATTTGCTCACAAATTATTATGAGCATAGCCCTTTAAGCAGAGAGTATTTCGAAAAAAAATTCTCAGAATTAATGCTTGAATATGGTGAAGAATCATTTTCATCGCAACCTGGAGGCATGCCTGATAAAAGCATTATGGTTACGAATGGTGAATTAACAATTTTGTCTGAGAGTGATTATGTATTTAAGTATGGTCTGTATTTAAAACTTGATGAAAAATTGAACCCTCAAATTTCAGCTGTTAAAGCCAAAAATTGGCTGCAGTCAGGAGCAGCCTATAACGATTACATTGCAGTCAACGTTTTTCGTTTTAGTGCAATTGAATAATTAAAAAGAATCTTGTACAATTACCGCTCCGTTAGTGGTGGAGCAAATATGAACCAGCATCAAAACTTTTTAAACTCAGTCATCCAACGTTTAGGTATTGGTAGGCCTGGTAAAAAAAGCCTAAATCCAGAGAATTTAATCAATCTTTGCAATCAGCTTGTAAGTAAAAATGGTGAGGCGACTCTTTTTTCACTCGCTAAGTCGATCCTAGAGGACTTTGATTCGCTCTCAGATGAGCAAAAGAAAACATTTTTCATAGAATTACTTAAACAGTTCAGTGTTGATCGTCCATCATTAAAAAAAGCATTAAAGGATCTAGACTATAGTGATGAAGGACAATTAAGAAAGCTACATAAGTTAATAGAGCCAAAGAGTCAAGAATTATTTAGAAGACTCAATCAAGCTCCAAATGGAACCTCGTCCTTATTAAAAATGAGAGAATCTTTATTAAAATGTATTAAGGGTTCTCCTGAATTAAAGTCCCTAGATTTTGATTTTGTTCATTTATTTAAGTCCTGGTTTAATCGTGGATTTTTAAGATTAGAGCGCATTGACTGGTCAACCAGTGCAAATGTTCTTGAAAAAATAATGGAGTATGAGGCCGTTCATGATATATCTGATTGGCAAGATCTTCAGAATAGGGTAGCAGCTGCCGACAGGCGTCTGTATGCTTTTTTTCACCCAGCATTGCCGGATGAGCCGCTTATTTTTATAGAGGTTGCATTAATGAATGATGCGCCAGATTCAATTATGCCTATTCTGGATTTATCGGTTGTGCCTATTGACCCAAATAGCGCAAATACAGCTGTTTTTTATTCCATCTCTAATTGCCAAATGGCTTTAAAGGGGGTTTCTTTTGGAAGCTTTCTCATAAAGCAAGTGGTTTCTGAAATTCAGCAGGAGTTTAAAGAAATAAAGCAGTTTGTTACCCTGTCTCCGGTCCCAGGACTTAGGAAATGGGCTCATAAGATGAACACCTCAAAAGATACAGAGCTTTCAGATAGAATCTCCGAGGATATCAGCGATTGCTGCAATAAAGAAGAGATTCATCAGTCGGCTCTATTGCGGCTTACCTACCATTATTTGACTCAAATAAAAAATAAGAGTGGTGATGCCATTAATCCAGTTGCGCATTTCCATTTAGGGAATGGAGCATCAATCTATAAAATCCATATAGATGCAAATAGTAGTCAAATAGCTATTGACGACTCTTGGGGGGTTATGGTGAATTACCTTTACGATTTAGATCTTGTTGCAAAAAATCATGAGTCATATGCCAACAAGGAGCCTATAGCAGTATCACCCAAGCTCACTAAATCCATTCAAAACAAAAAGAAAAAACTCTTAGCTTATTAGTTCAGCAAAAAGTAGATAAAAGCAACCAACCCAAATAAAACTATTTGATGCGATAGGTATATGATTAATGCATGCTTGCCCATAAACTCAAGCATTCTTGAACGAAAAGTAAATACTTTTTGATAAAAAGGATTATGCCCAAGAAATATTCCAATAAATACAAAGGATAGCCATGGAAACAATGGGTAGTAATCGATACTACCATTGGGCAAATATGACTCAAAAATATTTGAAAGAAAACTAAGATTGGGTTGATCAAAGATTATGCTAATCAGGATTAATAGGCCAATCAAAAGTGAGGTTTTGGGCTGGTTTACAAATGCTAAAGCGATTAAGGATGAAACCCAAATCAAATGAAGAATACCAAAATAAACCCATCCATCAGGAAACATAATGTAGGTCCCAAATGACACCATGAGAGCAGCCATACCAAGATAGGAAAGCCGTCTGAAGAATTTTTTGTATTGAATGCTTTTGCTGTGAGCAAAGACTAAGCTAATTCCAACCGCGCTCAAAAAGAGAAAAACTATTAAGCAGCGCCAGGCTATACCCAGCCAATGTGCAAATAAAGGAATTTCTGTAAAACCAAAAGTGTTTAGATCATAGATGAAGTGAAATGCAATCATCATAATGATTGCTATGCCTCTCATTAGGTCAAGGGAGGCATCTCTTTGATTAGACATAAAATATGCTGAAGTTACTCAAATACCTGAGACACAAAAGGTTTGTCGATTGTAATGATTGAATTATCGAGTAGTTCAAGACATTTTGGCACTGCAAGAAAAACGGCTCCAAGACAAACTGCTATAGCTATAGGCTTTCCTGGAAGATTAATCATGAGTGTTTTGCCTCGAGTCCCAGCAATCTGTCTCGATAGAATTGCTGTTGGAACTGTTCGAAGTGACACTATCCTCATCTGTTCGGCAAAGCCATCAAAGATTCTCGCACATACCGCCTCTGTCGCCTCAGGGGTGACATCTCTTGTTGTTGGCCCTGTTCCTCCAGTAGTTAGAATAAGATTGCATCCTAGATTATCACTCATATCGATTAAAGTTTGTTCTATTAGTGGCTGCTCATCTTCAATCACTTTCGTAACAATATCATAAGGACAGGTGACAGCATTTGCAATCCACTCCTGCATTGCTGGTCCGCTTATGTCTTCATATACTCCCCTAGCAGCTCTATCTGAAATCGTAAGAAAACCAATCTTAATTTTATTATTTGCCATTTTTATTTTATCCTCCAGTCACTGGTGGGAAGAAGGCCACCTCATCCGCCTCATTAACTAGTGTATCTTCAGAAGCTATCTCTTGGTTGACTGCACATAGTATATTTTTCGGGAAGTTGTGTTCCCCATATTTTTGTATGAGCTTTTTTTTAATCGTTGATATTTTGACTGGTGATTTAAAATCTAAATCTTCATCAGAGGTATTTAAATTTTCTTTGAGTGAGGCAAAATAAAGTATTTTCATCCTCCCATCTCCACCATTTGTCGATTACTAATATTATCAACAACGGAGTCAAAAAAATGTTTTTCAGGTTTTTTTGTAATTGCGTTGAGGATTAATTGTTTCACTTCCTGATCTTTCATGCCTGACCTGATAGCGTCTCTAAGAGAGACAGAGTCTTTCTGGCCAAGGCAGAGAATTAATTCACCTTTAGCGGTTAACCTGACTCGATTGCAGCTACTACAAAAGTTATTAGAAACGGCAGAAATGGTTCCTAAGGTAGTGTTAGTGCCTTCGATTTTAAGAGCTTTTGCAGGTCCATCAGTTTGCTTAGAGTCTTGAGATGTGAGCCTATCTCCATAAGCTGCATAAACCCGATCTAAAATATCTTTTTCACTCAGATGCCTGTCTACTGCCTCTATTCCTGCAAGACCAATGGGCATTGTTTCAATAAATCGAAGGTCTAGGCCTCTATTAATTGCAAACTCAATCATTGATTCAATTTCATCATCATTAGTTCCCTTCATGACAACCATATTAAGCTTGATTGGTTTCATCCCAACTGATATCGCAGCATCGATTCCATTAATAACAGTTTCCAAGTCTCCATCTCTTGTAATTTCTTTAAACCTCTTAGGGATAAGAGAATCGATCGAGATATTAGCTCTATTGATGCCATGATTTTTTAACTTCAAAGCCATCGCTGGCAAAAGATGGGCATTAGTCGAGAGAGGAATGTCACTCAGCCCAGGGATATCACCGAGCATTCTAGTTAAATCAAGAATATCTTTTCGAAGCAGCGGCTCTCCTCCAGTGAGTCGAACTTTGGTCACTCCTAGTTCAGCAAACAATCGAACAATTCTTGCAATTTCTTCGAAGGTCAAAACCTGCGCTTTTTTAGTATGAGTTTGGTGATCCTCATCTCGACAGTAATGACAACGATAGTTGCAATGATCAGTAACTGAGACCCTCAAGTAGGTAATTTTTCTGTTGAAGGGATCAACTATTTGATTCATGATTCTAAAACCCAATGACCTGACTTACCACCTTTTTTTTCTAAAAGTTGAACATTATCAATAACCATAAAGCGATCAACTGCCTTGCACATATCATAAACTGTTAGAGCCGCAATACTTGCAGCAGTTAGTGCTTCCATCTCAACACCTGTTCTACCATTCAGCTTTGCAGTAGCAGTGATTTCAATACAGTTTTTTTCAGTGTTGGGAGTAAGCTCAACATTGACCTTTGTGAGCATTAACGGATGGCAAAGTGGGATAAGCTCTGAGCATTTCTTGGCAGCTTGTATGCCTGCTATCTTGGCCACTGAGAGAACGTCACCTTTTTTATGAGAGCCGGAGACTATGAGTTCTAGAGTTTTGGTCTGCATTACAACTCTAGCACCGGCTTTGGCTTCTCGCATAGTATTTTCTTTTTCCGAAACATCAACCATTTGCGCTTCGCCATTTGAATTGATATGGGTTAATTTGCTCATCTTGTTAGCTCACTTAGTGGGTAGTAATCAAGAATGGTACCAGTATCAAATGTAGTATTTTCAGGTATCTCAATAATTCCATCAGCCCAAACTACTGAACTCATGACATCTGAGCCTTGTTTAGGATACAAACTTGCCATGGGACTCTCAGACGAGTAATCAATTTGAACTCGAGCATATTCTCGTCTAGGTTTAGCACGCTTACAGTCAAAATTTGTTTTCACTTTAATTGGTTCATTTTTGAAATGGCTGTTTCCTTGCATTTTCTTAATAAATGGTAGGGCAAAAATACAGTACGTAACGAAGCTAGACACTGGATTTCCTGGAAGACCTATAAAAGGAATATTTCTCACTTGACCATAGGCGAGAGGCTTGCCAGGCTTCATTTTAATTTTCCAAAGGTTGAGTGAGCCAAGTTTTTCAACGGCAGGCTTAACATGATCTTCTTCGCCAACTGAAACTCCCCCAGTAGTCATAATCAAATCACAGCTCTTTGACAGCTTTTCAAGTGCCCCACAGGTTGAATTAAAATTATCTTTAATGTTGCCAAGATTAAGGACCTCACACCCAGCGTTTTTTAAAAGAGCGACTAGTGCATATCGATTCGAATTATAAATTTTTCCTGCTGTTAAGGAATTTCCAGGCTCAACCAATTCATCTCCAGTAAAGAATACTCCAACCTTAAGTCTTTTATAGACATGAAGCTCTGCGATTCCAACTGATGCAGCAAGAGATATATCTTCTGGTTCAATTTTTTTTCCAGTTTTAAGGATGACATCATTCTTTAAAATGTCATTGCCTGTTGGGCGAATATTTTCATTCAAGTCAATAGGTCTTCTAATTGTTATCTCTGAGCCGTCTTCAGAGGCTTGACACTCCTCCTGCATGACAACTGTATTTGCTCCTTTTGGGATGGGCGCCCCCGTAAAAATTCTTGCAGCATTCCCTTTTTTGAGTTCTTTTCCAGTGGAACCGGCAGCAATTCTGTCAACCACACTAAAGGTTTGTTTTGTTGAGTTTAGGTTTTTCTTATCAAGCGCAATCGTATAGCCATCCATAGCACTATTATCGAATCCTGGCACGTTAATTTTAGAGTGAATATCTTCGGAGAGTACTCTTCCAATTGAGTCATCTAAAGATGTCGTTTCAGTATGCTCTGAAACCAGAGCTGAATCAATTAAAAATTCGAGCGCATCATCAGCACTCATGAGAGAATCACTGAACATTGGAGAGCCCGATTTGCTTGATTGATCATTCATGATGTTCTAATTTTTTTTTAGCTATAGGGTGTATTATACAATTGCAAGAAAATTTCCAAATTACAAATAACTTGAAAAAAGGACAGTAATTAATTGAAAAATATTTTAAAACATGAAATTTCAGCAGTGATCTTGGCAGGTGGTCAAGGACTAAGAATGAATGGAGTGGACAAGGGTTTGGTGGAATTTCGAGGACTGCCTTTGGTAGCTCATGTTGTAAACGTTGTAGAATCAAGAGTTGATAAGGTATATATTAGTGCGAATAGAAGTTTTGATGCTTACGCAACCTATGGAGATGTCATTTCAGATGATTTATTGGACTTCCAAGGACCTCTTGCTGGAATTTCAAAGGCGTTAAAGGTTTGTTCAACTCAGTATCTCCTTGTGCTTCCATGCGATAGCCCCCTAGTTGATTCCAAGCTTATCGATGACTTGATAATTAAAATGGAACAAAAAGATGCTGATATTTGTGTAGCGCATGACGGCTCAATCATGCACGCAACGTTCGCTTTGATGAGGTCAAGCCTCAGTAAAAGCCTTGATTATTTTCTTGATGATGGGGGTCGAAAAATGGCTCATTGGTATCGCCAACAGAACATAGAAAGGGTTGATGTATCTGATCGTTTGGAGGTGTTAACTAATCTTAACAGCCTAGAAGATATGAATTTTTAAGCTCACCAGCGTTTTTTTTGTTCTTCATCACTTTCTCTTTTGCCAACCCATTTTTCTTCCTTATCTGAAACCTCTTTTTTCCAGAATGGGGCATCAGTTTTTAGAAAATCCATGATGTAGTTACATGAATCAAAGGCTGCTTGTCGATGCTTGCTTGAGGTTATGACCAAAACTATTTGATCACCAATGCCCAGAGTCCCAACGCGATGAATAATCGTAATAGATTCAATTTCCCATTTTTTCCTTGCTTTGTCAGCAATTGATGTAAGTGATTTTTCTGTCATCCCTGGATAGTGCTCTAAGCTTAAGGATACAAGAGATTCACTTGTCAAATCTCGAACGGTTCCAATAAAACTAACTACTGCTCCTATGCTGGAGTTAGTTGATTTGATTAACTCAACTTCAGTTGTTAGATCAAAGTCCTCAGTTTGAACAATAATTTTATCCATGATTTAATTTTATCGCTTTTGGGGCCTAATGAATGATCTTTGATTTTTTTTATATAGATTATAATTTTATTGAGAATTCAATAATTAAGCCTAAATGAAAACACTTAAACTTGACGATTTAAAGAGTCTGGACCAGCAAGACCCACTCTCAGAATATCGAGAAGCGTTCTATCTTCCAAAAAATACAATTTATTTTGATGGAAACTCATTGGGCCCTGTCCCAAAAAAAACTTTAAATCATCTCAACAAAACGATTAATGAGGAGTGGGGAAGGGACTTAATCAGCAGTTGGAACAAGGCTAATTGGATTAACTTGCCACAAATATTGGGTGACAAAATTGCTCCCCTTCTTGGAGCTAACTCTGGAGAGGTTATCGTAGTTGATAGCACTTCCATTAATTTATTTAAGGTGCTTACTTCAGCTTTAAGGCTGAATGATAATAGAAAAAAAATTTTAAGTGAATCAACAAATTTTCCATCTGATCTATACATTCTTGAGGGTGTAAATGGAATTTCAAATAATCAGTATGAGTGTGTACTAATTGAAGGTGATGACAATGATATTGAAAAATACATAGATTCATCCACTGCAGTTGTGATGCTTTCTCATATTAACTATAAAACTGGGCGAATTAGTGATATGAAAAAAATTACTGAATATGCTCACAATAAAGGAGCACTCGTTGTCTGGGATCTAAGTCATAGTGTTGGTGTGATGCCAATGGATTTGCATGATATCGGAGTAGATTTTGCAGTTGGCTGTACCTACAAGCACCTCAATGGGGGGCCAGGAGCGCCGGGATTTTTATATGTTCATAGTGATTTAATTGAGCAAGTAACCCAGCCATTATCAGGCTGGCTTGGGCATAGTGATCCGTTTGCGTTTGATAGTAAATACAAAGCTGCAAATAATATTAATAAATTCATCTGTGGAACGCCATCGATTCTTGCCTATAAAGCAGTTGAGAGTGGACTTGATATCTTTGATGGTATATCTATGGAACAAGTTCGAGAAAAAAGCATTCAGCTCTCTGAGATTTTTATTGAGCTGATTAACCAAGAGTGCGGGGAATTTGTGTTCATACTATATTCTCCAAATGATGGCAGTATTAGAGGCAGTCAAATTTCATATATGCACGAAAATGCCTACCCGATTATGCAGTCATTAATCTCAAAAGGTGTTATCGGAGATTATCGTGAGCCCAACATTTTGAGGTTTGGGATTTCACCTCTTTATATGAGGTATGAAGATATTTGGAATGCAATCATGTGCCTTAAAAAAATTATGCAGTCTAATGAGTGGGACTCATCAAATTTTAAGGTCAGAAATTACGTCACCTAATCGATTGCTTTAATAGTTATGCCTGTTTAGATAGCTTTCCCACAATCGTAATACCTAGAGCAACTGAAGGTCCAATGCCGAGAGCAAATATTACTGTTCCAAGTCCAACAACCTCTCCCAATAGTTTATCTAAATTATTCAAAAGACATATTGAGCCTAAAACAACCACACTAACCTCTATCGCAGTACGAATAGAATAAATTGGCCTATTGGTGACCTTTTGAAGTCCTATCATCAGACCATCCCTAGGGCCAGCTCCAAGATTACAAATTAAATAGAACCCACTCCCAACTCCAATAGTCAATACGCCAATAATTACTTGTAATACTTTAAGTGGATAGTATTCAGGGTATGGCAAAAAATAAACTGAAAACTCAATTGTCAGTGCGATAATAAAGGCATTTAATATTGTTCCCATTCCAGGTTTTTGTTTCAATGGTATCCACAACATCAGAACAAAAATACTGATTACAAATGTAGAGAGACCCAAAGACCAGTTAGTAAGGTTTGAAATTCCTTGGGCAAGAACGGTGTAGGGCCCAACACCTGCCCCACTGGTTATGAGAAGGCTCTCTCCCAATCCAAACAAAAATAATCCAAAAACTAGAAAGATGAAGGTTAAGGGTTTTGGTTTTAAGTTAAAAGAGTCTTCAGAGCTCCAGAGTACTTTAGGAATTTTTTTGATAGTAAAGGTGTCTGAAATTAGCTTCATTAGAGGCGAGTAAAATAAAAATTAAGTCAATAATACAGATGTTTTTAGCGTTTCTTTAAGAGAGTATAAATTATAAAATGTATCTTTTTGGTTTGAGAAATTAGTTATTATCTAAGCTATATCAAACGTGAATAACAAAAAGATCACTTTAGGCTAATGGCTTTATTAATAAAACAAACTGATGTTCATAATTTTAGAGAGGATGGCGTTGTTATTCTTCGTGGAGTTTTCAAAGATTGGATTGATATATTAGCTAATGGCGCTGATTTTCATCTCAGTAACCCAAGTGAGCGAACCTTAGTTCACCAAAATGAAAAATATCAAGGCCAATTTTTAGAGGATTTTTGTAATTGGAGGCGTATTCCTGAATATACAGATTTTATATTTAACTCAAATCTAGCATCGATCGCCTCTAATTTAATGGGATCAAAATCTGTGCAGTTTTTTCATGATCACTTTTTTTATAAAGAGGCAAACTCTGGAGTACCTACGCCGTGGCATCAAGACATCCCATATTATTGCGTTAAGGGTCATCAGACCGTCAGCTTTTGGTTGCCATTAGAGTCAAGACAAAAGAATGTTTCATTGAGATCACTGGCTGGAAGCCACCTTCTAAATAAAGAAATACGTCCTACTAGCTGGTCTAATAATGAGAGCTTTTATGAGGATAGTAATGCGTTTATGGATATGCCACACAGCGATGGATATGAAATAAAAGAATGGGAGACAGAGCCCGGTGATGTCATTGCATTTAATTTCAAGACGGTTCATGGAGCTAATGCAAACAAAGACACAAAGATGAGTAGAACCCTATCCTTTAGGTTGCTCGGTGATGATGTTGTTTATAATGAGCGACCTGGTAGAACTTCTCCAAGCTTCCCTGGAATAAATCAACAAAACGGAGAGCGCTTAAGAGAGGACTGGTTTCCGACTCTGTGGAGTGAATAATATTTATGGATATCGCAAACTTGTCTTTAGAAATTCTTGCATTCTTATTCTTAGTTGGAGTTTTAGCAGGCTTTCTGGATACGCTTGTTGGTGGAGGAGGCTTGTTGGCAGTTCCAGCACTCTTATTGAGCGGTATTCCACCCATCTATGTTCTTGGCACAAATAAGTTTCAAGGCAGCATGGGTACAGGCATTGCGACCTTTTTATTATTTCGAAAAAAAAAATTAAACTGGCAAACAGTCAAAAAATTAATGATTGCCTCTTTCGTCGGTTCGGTCATAGGCGGCATCATTGTTCAGTTTATTGACACCGAGGTCCTTTCTTTTGTAATACCTGTTGTCCTAGTTTTTATCTCAATATATTTTATTGTTTCTCCAAAACCTAATGCAATGAGCTCAAGTCAAAAGTCTGACAGTAGGTTTGAGTCATATGCTGTCCCAGGGGTGGGATTTTATGATGGGATGTTTGGTCCAGGCGCTGGATCTTTTTTTGTTATGACAGGAGTGATGCTTAAAAAGCTTGAAATTATTGAAGCTACAATAATGGCAAAGCCCCTTAACTTTGCATCCAATATTGCCGGTTTTATAGTGTTTTTTATATTTGGACACATCGCTTTTGTTGTGGGTTTGGTTATGATGCTGGGACAATTGTTTGGATCATTTTTGGGAACCCATTACTTACTGAAAGCCAATCCCAAGTTGATTAGAGCATTGATTGTTATCTCCTCGTTATCAATGCTAGCAAAATATATGAGTTCCTTGCTTTGATGAAGTACATTAAAACAGATTTATTCACTGAATTACCCACATGGATTGCCATCTTTTCGGTTTATTTTCTATGGTGGATTGTATTGAGTAATTTTTATAATATCCCTTTTGCCCCTCTATTTCTTATGGTCATTTTAACGTTCCATGGGTCAGTCCAGCATGAGATACTTCATGGCCACCCAACAAGTCATCAAGGGTTTAACAATTTATTGGCTTTCCCTTCACTAGCCCTCTGGTCACCTTATTTAGTCTATAAGAGCACTCACTTAAAGCATCACGAGGATATTAATTTAACAATCCCAAATGTTGACCCTGAAAGCTACTTTATTAGTAAGGATGAATGGGACTCGTTAAGTAGTTACCGTCAAAAATTTGCCTCCTTCAATATGACTTTGATTGGTCGATTAACACTTGGACCTCTTTGGTATTTCTTTGGGCTTAAAAAAGAGTTTTTGATGAGTTTTAAAAAGCCTTTTTCAATCAATTTTTTGATATGGTTTTCTCATGAACTCTTTGTAGTGATTATTTTGTATTTCATCTGGTCCATATTCAACATTCATTTTTTAACTTATATTGCTTGTGCATACTTGTCACAATCCTTGACAATGCTAAGAAGTTTTTATGAGCATCGCCCCAGCACTAACCCAAACCATCGCTCGTTAATCATGCATTCCTCTTTTCCATTCAGGATCTTATTTCTAAACAATAGCTACCATTTCGTTCATCACAAAAATCCAAATATGAGTTGGCACCAAATTCCAAGAGAATACAATTTAAATTCTGAAAAATATAACCAATCCAATGGTTTTTTTATAGAAAAAGGTTATTTTAAATGGTTTAAAAAATTTCTATTCAAACCGGTTGCAAACCCAAAACATCCTGCCTTCTAACTAGCTTATGAATAAAGAGTTTATAGGAGTTGGAATGTATTCAATAAATTTTGAGCTTGAGAGTGCTTGGAAAGAGCTTTTTCTTTTAGCGGGAAAATTAAATCCTGATCTGAGGCTTCCAATTCAATTTATGAACACTGTTGATAAAAAAGACATTGTGTCAAATCATGCTAGACTAAGTCATATATGCGGCTTTCCATTAACAAGTCATTTTAAAGAAAAACTAACGCCACTTTGCACACCTCATTTTGACCTTGATGGACTTGAGGGACCAAACTATTTTAGTTACTACCTAGTATCTAAATCAAGCAAGATTGATTCAGTTGAAGAAACTGAGGGCTTGGTTGCAGCAATAAATAGTCATGATTCACATAGTGGTTACAATGTTTTTCGAAGAGAGATTGAGGTCTCAAAAAAGCTTGGCTTAATTGATTGTTTCTTTAAAAAAATAGTTGTCACTGGATCTCATCAAAATAGCATTCAAAGTATTATTAAACATGAATCTGATATTGCTTGTATCGATGCGATCAGCTTGTCCTACTTAGACAGAGCAAATCCTGAGATAGCTAAAAAATTAAAAATCATAGGGCGCTCAGTGACTTCACCGGCGCCTCCTTTTGTTACCCATCTAGACAATCCTTTGTGTGCCTCGAATGATCTAATACAGGGTCTGAATATTGCCCTTAATTCATTAAATCAAGGCTTTAAAGGCATCTTAAAGATCAATCGGTTTTCTTATGTATCTTTATCTCAATACGAATCTCATGTTAATCGGTAAGTCAAGACGTTGTTGGTAATTTAAATTGAGTATTAAAGTGTTTCCATTCAAAACGCTCTGGATAATTTCTTCTATAATCTTCAAAATTAGAAATATCTTCTATTGCTTTATCATCATTTTTAAATGAGTAAATTGAATTCAAAGTGTCATATAGATTGCCATCCCTGATTTTTCTTAATTCTGGATTAATGAGGGTTTCTGTTTGCTCATTCATAGGTTTTTTTAAGTACTTGCAAAGTTCTTGATAGATCATAAAACTGCCCAAAAATTTAGCATCAATTGAGTGACCAGCAATATGAGGGGTGGCCCAGTAGGCGGATTTTTGAAGAGTAGGATTAATATTGGGTTCATTTACCCAGCAGTCAATTATGTTTGCTTTTGTTGGAGTTATTTCCCAAATTAGTTCATTAATGATGCCACCTCTTGCAGTATTGATGATTATTGCATCCTTTTTAATATGACTGAAGTTATGAGTATCTAAAAGGTTATGGGTAGGGTGGAGGCCAGAGAAAGTCAAAGGGGTATGAAACGTTACTATATCTGCTCCAAGTGCCTCTTCAAGAGAAACAAAGTGTTCACTTCCTTCATTAGATTCTCGAGGTGGATCATTGAGCAATGTTTTTATTCCAAGCTGCTTGGCTTTGAAGTCAAGCCTTCTGCCTACGTTACCTACACCAATGATGCCAAGTGTTCTGCCTGATAATTTGAAGTTAAAATCGTGTGATAAATTTGCAATTGCACTGATAACAAACTCTGCGACTGCATTTGCATTGCAGCCTTGGGCCGATGAGAAAGCTATAGAATTGGCTTCAAGGTAGGTTTGATCTATGTGCTCTAATCCTGCTACAGTAGATCCAACAAACTGAATTTTAGAGTTCCTAAGAAGCTCTTCATCAACTCTTGTTCTGGATCTGACTATTAATGCATCACAATCCTGAAGACTTTCATTACTTATTTGTCTTCCAGGAAGAGTAACTACCTTTCCAAACTCAGAAAAAATTTTTTCAAAGCCCCATACTGCATCATCAATCATTAATTTCATAGGGGCAAGCTCCAGTCAATTAATTCCTGGTTGGAAGATTTGAGGTAGTTATTCGTTTTTGAGAAATGTTTACAACCAAAGAAACCTTTATGGGCAGAAAATGGAGAGGGGTGAGCAGCACTAAGAATTAAATGTTTTTTTGTATCAATTAATTCAGATTTTTTGTTTGCATAAGCCCCCCAAAGTAAAAATACTAAATTAGATTTCTTTTCATTTAGGAGTTTTATAACATAATCTGTAAAGGCTTCCCAGCCCTGATTTGAATGTGAAGCAGGAGAATTCTTTTCAACTGTGAGAACACTGTTTAAAAGTAAAACTCCTTGCTTTGCCCAATTTTCGAGGTGACCATGCCCTGGATTAGTAAAGTCAACATCATCTTGATCAAGCTCTTTATAAATGTTTCTGAGTGACGGCGGAATACTCATGCCTTTAGGAACAGAAAAGCTTAACCCCTCTGCCTGACCTTCGCCATGATAAGGGTCTTGTCCAAGAATAACAACCCTGGTAGAGCTAAAACTTGAGTATTCAAAGGCCTTAAACCATGTTCCCCGAGGAGGGAAAATTTTACAATCAACTCTGGAGTTGAGAAATGATAATAAAGAGTCAAAATAATCCTTATTTTTTTCTTCTTTTAAGTAAGGAGCCCAGTCGCCAATATCTTGAGTCATATTATTTTATTGGTAGATTAACTTTTTTGAAGTAATTATAAAATTGCATTTGAAAGCCATAAAATATATTATGTCCTTAAGTGATGTGCAAATTAATTTGCAAGTTTAAATAACATTTATATTATATCAAGGATTGGTAATGACTGATTGGATCAGTAGATGGGAGAGTAACAGAATTGGTTGGCATGCAGAGCAGGTCAACAGGCATCTAGTTCAATATTATGATAGATTTGACTTGTCAGCTGAAGGAACTATCTTTGTTCCTCTATGTGGTAAATCAAATGATATGCGTTTCCTTCTTGAGAAGGATTTAAAAGTCATTGGCGTTGAGATGAGCAATATTGCTATTGAGCAATTTTTTTTAGAAAATCATCTAGATTATATTGTATCCGACGTAGATAAATTTACCCTTTATGAGGGAAATGGGATTAAGCTATATTGCGGTAATTTTTTTGATTTAAAGGTAAAACATTTAGAGAATGTTAGGGCTATATATGATCGGGCTTCACTCATTGCCTTGGATGAAGGCTTAAGACAAAAATATGCAAAACATTTAAGTGATATAATAGAATTTGATGCTAGGATATTACTCTTAACTTTATTCTACCCTCAGCATCAAAAATCTGGCCCACCTTTTGCAGTAAGCAAAGAAGAGGTTGGTCAATTATTTAATGGTTCATTTGACATTCAGGAATTGCATTGTATTGAAGATATTGAAAATGAGCCGATGTTCCAAAATCTTGGAGTAGATTTTGTAGAAAAGGCAGTGTATTTACTGCAAAAAGTGAGAATGTGATGGCAAAAAAAATGACGGGTATAGTCGCCCAATTTGGTACTAAAGGATATGGGTTTATTACAGGTGATGATGGTGAGAAATATTTTGTTCATCAAAAAAATGTTTTTAATAAGTCTCGCCTTAGAAGTGACACCAGGGTTAAATTTAAAGTTGAAACCTCGGAAAAAGGTCTCGTTGCAGTTGACGTTAAATTAGAGAAAATAGTTGAAGAGTCTGGACCGCTAACTGACAATGATATTAAAGCAATGTTTGGTGTTTTGCTGGTTTTCCAGATTATAGTTGCGTATTTTGTATTTTTTGGATAAATGAAAAAACTACTATTCTTAGGATTGCTTGTTGTGATTTCAATTTCTGGATGTTTATCAACGCCTGCAAGAGAGGTAACAAATATCTGTACCTTGCTTGATGAAAAGGTTAGTTGGTATCGTGCAGCAAAATTGAGCGAAGAAAAATGGAAGGTGCCAATGCACCTGCAAATGGCCATTATTCATCAAGAGTCTCGCTTTGCATCAAGAGCTAAACCACCTCGCAATAAGATCTTCGGATTTATACCTGGATCAAGGCCAACAGATTCATACGGTTATACTCAAGCTAAAAAAGCAACATGGGAGTGGTATCAACTTAAAACTGGAAAAAATGATGCTAGAAGAGATAACTTTGCTGATGCTATAGATTTTGTTGGATGGTATGCTAACCAATCTAACCTAAGATCTAAGATCAGCAAGACAGATGCGTATCGACAGTATTTAGCTTATCATGAAGGCCATGGTGGCTACAATAAGAAGAGCTATGAAAAGAAAGATTGGCTTATCTCTATAGCTAAGAAGGTTGAGAGCAAGTCGAATACTTATAAATCTCAGTTATCTCAGTGTAGAGAGCAACTCGATAGCAATAGAATCTGGACACTTTTCTAATAAATCAATAGCGCAATATTTAAGTTTGCTGCTGTGTTAATTTCAGATACTCACCTGAGGCTTCTATTAGCTCAGAATGAGTTCCTTGTTCAATAATTTCCCCGTCCTTAAGTACAATGATGCGATCAGCATTTTTGATGGTACTTAACCGGTGTGCAATAATTATTGTTGTTCTGCCTTTTTGCATTTTATTGATTGCAGACTGAACAAGTTTCTCTGTTGCTGAATCAAGAGCTGATGTCGCCTCATCAAGAATTAAAATTGGGCTATCTTTTGCAATAGCTCTTGCAATTGAAAGCCTTTGTCTCTGTCCTCCAGATAGAGTGAGGCCATCCTCACCAATTTCAGAGTCATACTTGTTATCTAGTTTTTCAATAAATTCATTTGAATTAGAAATTTTTGCGGCATTTTTAATTGTTTCTAAAGACATTTTATCTTTCTGGCCAAAGGCAATATTGCCACTAATTGAATCATTAAATAGACGAACATTTTGGTCTACATATGAGAAATTTGATCTATAAGAGACCAAGTCAAACTCATTAATATCTTCATTATTGATAGTTATTTTTCCACTTGTAGGATTGTAAAACCGAGTTAAAAGATTCACTAATGTAGTTTTTCCACTACCTGTAGAGCCAACAAGTGCAATGGTTTCACCATTACTAATTGTCAAATCAATTTGATTCAATGAAGACTTTTCATTGTCATATGAAAAGCTAACTTTTTCATATCTGATATCACCAGTAACAGCATTCAGTGACTGATTACTTGAATTGTCCTCTGGCGATTGATCAATGAGATCAAATACACTTTTCCCCGCTACAATTGCTTGCTGTAAGGGTTTATTAATATTGATTAAAGTCTTTGCAGGTTTAACAAGCATTCCCATTGCGGTGAAATAAGCTAAAAAATCACCTGCACTCATGACCAGAAAAGTTGAGGAAAAGTAAACTACACAGGCCAAAGAGAGTCCAATCAGTGCATTTACAATTGAGGTATTTAGGCCTCCAGCCAAATCAACTTTAAATCTTTGTTGCCTAATGGTATTGATAATATTGAAAAATTTATTTTTTTCGCTATCCTCTGCGTTATAAATTTTTATCAAATCATTTCCAGAGATATTTTCATCCAAAAGATGAGTCATTTTCCCCATAGATTCTTGAACCTTGATAGATCCTTTGCGAATTCTCGAAGTAGATAATTTAACCGCTAAATATACCAAAGGAAGGAGAATTAAAAGAATCAGACTAAGGAGAAAACTTTTATAGAATAAATAGCCAGTTAAAATGATTACAGTAAATGAAGACTTAATAAATTCAAGCCAAATAGTTGATGCAGCGGCAGATATTTGCTCTACATCAAATGTCAGCTTTGAAAGCGTCTCACCAGTTGTGTGCTTATCAAAGTATGATTTAGGAAGTCTAATCAGCTTAGAAAACATATTGACTCTCAAATCTAAAATTACTTTATTAGAAATCCAAGAGCTCGCACTGGTAGATGTTAATGCAAACAAAGAACTTAAAGCAATTACTGAGAAAAGGACTACTGAATAAGAAAAGGCTTTATTGCTGGAACGATTATTAGAAAATAATGTGTCAACAATTTGACCAGTAATTTCTGGTATTGCAGTCTCTAACAGAGTGGCAAAAACCATCATTATTGAGGTAAAGACTAATTTTCCTAGATGTTTTTTTAGATATGGAAAGAGTCTCTTTACAAATTGTTTATAACCCATCATGAATTGTTTATTGGATGTGCCCATATTCTACACAAATTTGTGTATCATAGCTATTTCAAACTTTGTTAGTTTTAGATGACAAAATACATCTTTATCACTGGTGGCGTTGTTTCCTCTTTAGGTAAAGGAATTGCCTCCGCCTCCCTAGCTTCAATCCTTGAAAATCGTGGCCTTAATGTCACACTCTTAAAGCTGGATCCATATATAAATGTTGATCCTGGAACAATGAGTCCATTCCAGCATGGTGAAGTTTTTGTAACCAATGATGGGGCAGAAACTGATCTAGATCTAGGTCACTATGAAAGGTTCGTTCGCACTAAGCTAGGAAAAAAGAATAACTTTACTGCTGGAAGAGTCTACGAGAACGTTATTGAACGAGAAAGGAGAGGTGATTATCTTGGTGCTACAGTTCAAATTATTCCGCATATCACTGATGAGATAAAAAAATTAATGAAAGAGGGTGCTGAGGAGTCTGATATTGCTCTTATTGAAATTGGAGGTACAGCGGGTGATATCGAGTCACTTCCGTTTATGGAGGCCATCAGACAGATGAGTCTCGAGTTAGGTCGAGAAAATGCTGTTTTTATTCATCTGACCCTTCTTCCTTATATCAAGGTGGCTGGTGAGTTGAAGACAAAGCCAACCCAACACTCAGTTAAAGAGCTCAGAGGGATAGGAATTCAGCCTGATATACTTATTTGTAGATCAGAGCATGAATTAGAAGATTCTGAACGTAAAAAAATCGCTTTATTCACAAACGTTGCTGAAGACTCGGTATTTATATCACTTGACAAAGACACTATCTATAAAGTGCCAGAAGACCTTCATAGCCAAGGTCTTGATGATGCTGTTGTATCGAAATTGGGTTTAAAGTGTAAAAAAGCTGATCTTACAGAATGGAAAAATGTAGTTTCCCGGCTTGAGATGCCTAATCATAGCGTTGATATTGCAATGGTTGGAAAATATATGGATTTAACAGAATCATACAAATCTCTTTCAGAGGCTCTTATTCATGCAGGGGTTCATACTCAAACTAAAGTCAATATTCACTATTTTGACTCAGAGGAGATTGAAAAAAATGGAGCAGAAAGTTTAAGTGATATGAGTGCTGTTCTTGTGCCTGGAGGATTTGGCATCAGGGGCATTGAAGGAAAAATTAAGGCCGTTCAATTTGCACGTGAGAATAATATTCCATATTTAGGAATATGTTTAGGTCTTCAAGTTGCAGTGATTGAGTATGCTCGTCATATGGCAAATATGAAGGGTGCTAATAGTACTGAGTTTGATGAAAATACTAACTATCCAGTAATTGGCCTAATTACAGAGTGGCAAGATGAGAACGGTGACACTCAGACTAGGGATACTGATTCTGATTTGGGAGGTACCATGAGACTTGGGGGTCAAGAGTGTCATTTGATTAAGGGGAGTCACTCTCAAAAAATATATGGCTCGAGTAAAGTGACTGAAAGACATAGACACAGATATGAAGTAAACAATAAGCTGATATTACAAATTGAAACTGCTGGACTCACAGTTTCTGGAAGATCTAATGATGGCTCTCTTGTTGAAATGGTTGAAATAACCGACCATCCTTGGTTTGTAGCCTGCCAGTTCCATCCAGAGTTTACCTCGACACCTAGGGATGGGCATCCACTCTTTGAGAGTTTTATAAATGCTGCTAAGGAAGCACATAATTTAATACTTTCTTAAGGTAATAAATCTCTTGGTTTTATAATCTGAATTATGTCTTTGAAAAGAACAGACATTACAGTTTTGGGTGGAGGTATCATAGGCCTTTCAATCGCATTAAGACTTCTTAATGCAGGAAGAGAGGTTGTTTTAATTGACCCCGAGGAGCCTGGGACAGGAACTTCATTTGGAAATGCTGGTACTGTCGCAGAATATGCTGTCATGCCTGTTGGATCCCCAGACATTATTAGACAGCTACCTTCACTTCTATTCAATAAGAATAGTCCTATAGCAATCAAACGATCGGCAATTCTATCCTTGTGCCCTTGGCTTATAAGATTTTTATATCAGTCAATGCCCAAGAATGCTGCAAGAAATGCTCAAGCGATTACATCATTACTGCAAGGTTCAAGAATTCGATGGGAAGAGTTATCCTCTCAAATTGGAGGTGAATCTCTCTTAAAAACAGATGGCAATATCTATCTTTACCCTAATGATGAGCTTTTACGGCATGGAAAAAGAGATATGGATAAAAGAAGGGAGCTTGGCCTGAATGCAGAGGTTTTAAATCTTGATGAGCTTAAAAAGCTGGAGCCAAATCTCAATTTATCTCAGGGCGGCGCCTTTTACTTTCCGGATGGAGCCTATATGAGTGACCCTGGAAAAATGGTCAATCTAATTTTAGATGCAACAAAAAATAAGGGTTGTCAGATCATAAATAAAGCTGCATCAAGAATTGAGAGAACTGGTGATGGAATCAAAGTTCATCTTGATAATTATTCAACTATGATGACTAAACAGTTGGTGGTTGCAGCAGGGGCTTACTCTAAAAAATTTGCTCAACAAGCAGGAGATAAAATTCCACTGGACGCAGAGCGTGGATACCATGTCGAGTACGATATGGCTGAGCCGCTCCTTAATAGGCCATGCTGTTATGCTGCAGGAGGTTTCTACATGTCTCCAATGACAGATAGGCTTAGAGTCGTTGGAACTGTTGAGCTTGGCGGCTTGAGTCCTAAAATTTCACAACACCGAATTCAACACCTAGAGAAGGGTGCTGGAATTTTTTTTCCAAAACTTGGCAAACCAAAAAGGACATGGCTCGGCTTCCGACCCTCAATCCCTGATAGTAGGCCAGTGATTTCTCAGTCAAGCAAAGGGAACGATATCGTTTATGCCTTTGGACATGGCCACATCGGACTCACCTTGGCACCCATTACAGCAGAAATTGTAGACTCAATTTTGACAAAGACTAAAGCTCCAATATCAATATCTGATTTCTCCGCAATGAGGTTTTAGTTTTATTTTCAAACTACTTCTTTTTTACAAATTTCATGAGGCGCCTTTTCTTTTGAATTTGGCGCGCAGAGAGGACATTTTTTTTATCTTTGAATGGGTTGTCACCGCTCTTGAAGTTGATTTTGATGGGGGTATTAGTAAGTTTGAGAGAAGTGGTAAAGAAATTCATTAAAAAGCGTTCATAGCTCTTAGGCACATTTTGAACGTGATTTCCATGGAACATGAGCGTTGGAGGAAATACATCAGTTTGATTCACAAACTTCAGGCGAAGTCTCCTTCCTGCAACTGGAGGCGGTTGATGAGAGTTGTTGGCTTGCTCTAAGATTTTATTTAGAAGTGATGTTGGATATCTTTTGCCTGCATGCTCATAAGACCGTTTGATAGGCTCAAATAATTTTCCAACACCTGACCCATGAAGCGCTGAAATAAAGTGAATGGAGGCATAACTGACGAAAGAGAGCTTTACATCTAGTTTTCTTTTGACTTCACTTTTTTGATAGTCATCTAATCCATCCCATTTATTGACCACTATGAGCAAAGCACGACCTTTGTCAGCGATCATTCCTAGTAAAGTAGCATCTTGTTCAGTTACGCCTTCATGAGCATCCAAAACTAAAATCACAACATGCGAGTCCTCTAAGGCGCTGATTGCTTTAATAATGCTAAATTTTTCTATTTTTTCATCAACGCTACGCTTCCTTCGAATACCTGCAGTATCAATTAATGTATATTGCTCTCCTTCTCTCTCAAAAGGTATGAATATGCTGTCTCGGGTTGTTCCAGGCAGGTCAACTGACAAAACTCTTTCTTCACCTAAAATGCGATTGATTAGAGTTGATTTGCCTACATTTGGCCTCCCTAATACGGCAACAGCAATCCCGTCAATGTCTTGCTCTTCTGTGTCAGTTGCCTCGGGTATTAGGGGAAGTGTTTTTTCAATTAGATCTTGGATACCTTGGTTGTGTTCAGCTGAAATTAGGGTGGGCTCTCCCAATCCGAGTTCATAAAATTCGGATGCTGAACTCAGATTCAGTCCCTCTGCCTTGTTACAAACCAAGATTATATTTTTTTTGAGCTTTCTGAGCTGACTAGATATATCTAGGTCTAGAGCTGTAACACCATCTTTGTTGCTGACAATAAAGTAAATGACATCAGACTCATTAAGTGCACTCAAAACTTGGTTTTGAATACCTGAATCGATTATCGAGTCTTCATTCGTAAGACCACCCGTATCTACAATAGTGCAGGGACGCTCCTCCTCTAGCTGAATGTTTGCATACTGACGATCACGCGTCAGGCCTTCATAATCTGAAACCAGTGCTTGTCGAGAATTGCTGAGGCGATTAAACAGGGTTGATTTACCGACATTAGGCCTTCCAACCAATGAGATGATAGGGTAGCTCACAATGGTTAACCTACAACAATTTAATTCAGATCGTTAAGTTTAATCTGAATAAGTTGTGATAAGCTTGAATTATCAGTAATGTTTTCAATTGCAAGAGTGTAACTATTTCTTGCCTGCTCATCGTTACCGAGATCCAAATAAACATCACCAGCCAGGTTATAAAATAAACCTGAAAACCCGTTAGCATTTTCCATATTCAGAACAGCTAGAGCCTCTTCATGCTGCCCAAGCTCTAAAAAGAGTGAAGCTGTTCGGAGGCTTGCAGTTGATGCAATGACAGAATTCTCTCTACTCATTAAAGGCTTTAGAGCATCCAGTGCGAGTGAATAGTTTCTGGCATCAAACAAATATTTAGCCATTACTAAAGTTCCCTGGTCCGCATATGAGCTAGACGGGTGATCTTTGATTAATTTGTCATAAGCGCCTACATTCGCAGAATCTGAGGCATAGCTTAAATATAATGCTCTGGCATTTAAGGCTTGACTATCTTGATAATCAACATATGCATTCCATCCAAATATACCTGCAAGTCCAAGAACCGCACCTGCAATTATTTGTTTGCCGTTGGAATCCCACCACTTTTTTAATTTATCAACTTGCTCTTCTTCCGAATCGCTAATTTCTATAAAGTTTTTCATAAAATCTCCTGAAGATGCTGAATGATACCCTCAAGTTCGATTGATTGCTGAACTCCTTGGCCCTTTAAGGGCTTAAAACTCAAAACATTTTTAGCTAACTCTTCCTCTCCAAGTATCATGGCGTAGTCGGCTCCAGACTTGTTAGCTTTTTTCATCTGGCTTTTAAGGTTGCTCATGGTTATATCATTTGTAATAGTAATGTTTGGTATCGCTTCAAGGATTTGTCTTGAGAGATTCATTGATTCACAATGAGCGCTCTCACCCATAGACAAAAAGTATAAATGAGGCCTATCTGAGATAAGTTCTTTGGATTTATCTTGAATGAGAAGGGCAATTCTCTCAAGACCCATAGCAAAACCAATAGCTGGGGTTGGGTTGCCTCCCATTTTTTCAACTAGGCCGTCATATCTCCCTCCTCCACATATTGTCCCCTGAGAGCCAAGCTCATCTGATACCCATTCAAAAACAGTTTTATTGTAGTAGTCGAGCCCTCTTACGAGTTTTGGGTTAACCGTATATGAAATGTCAAGATGTTCTAGATAATTTTTTAAGGCCTCAAAGTGTTCGTTTGACTCCTTATCAAGGTGATCAATCATTTTAGGTGCTTCAGAGATTAATGCTTCTAAATCCTTGTTCTTGCTATCCAGAATTCTTAATGGGTTTGTCTTTAGTCTTCTTGAGCTGTCCTCATCAAGCCTATCTTTATTGTCATTAAAGTACCTAGTCAAGGTTTCTCGATATTGTGCTCGACTCGCTGACGACCCAAGAGAGTTAATTTCAAGCTGAGCATTAATTTTTAATGATTTCCAAAGGATGTCAGTGATAGAAATGAGTTCAGCATCAATTTTGGCGTCTGACGCTCCAAAAACTTCAGCACCGACCTGGTGAAATTGACGATATCTTCCCTTTTGTGGACGCTCATGCCTAAACATCGGGCCGCTATAAAAAACTTTCTGGATGCCCTCCCTCGGTAAGTTGTGTTCAATCATCATTCTGACCACACCGGCTGTTCCTTCAGGCCTCAGTGTCAAGGAATCTCCATTGTTGTCCTTCCAGGTATACATTTCTTTTTCAACAATATCTGTCACCTCTCCAATTGCCCTAGAAAAGGTTTCAGTGCTCTCAACGTTTGGAGTTCGACAGTATTTATATCCATAAGAGAGAAGAAGATTATTGATTGTGCTATCTAAAAAACTCCAGATTTGAGAATTTGCAGGCAGAAGATCATTCATACCACGGATAGCTTGAATTTTTTTTGACATCAATAATCTCTATGTTCAGTTAAACTTATTTTACCAATTATATTTGATGATGAGTCCTCAGCAGCAACCAAGTTTTCACCTCATCTGTTTTTTATTCCACTTGGGACATGACCTGTTGGAACGTATTGTGAGGCAGAGTCACAGTGCTGCTGCTGATCATCAAAAAAAATGTCTGCTGCGAATTGCCTTAAAAAGACTCCTTTATCAAGCCCACCCAGAAAGAATGACTCATCAATACGAATACCCCACTCTCTCATCGTATGGATTACTCTTTTGTGTGATGGGGCAGACCTTGCGGTCACTAGGGCTGTCCTTATTGGATTGTCCTCCTCTGGGAAAGTGGACTGAATTTTTTGGAGTGACACCAAGAAAGACTTGAAAGGTCCAGCTTTAAGCTCAATTTTTTCAGACAATACTTCGTTTTCATGAAAAGCCTCTAGTCCTTTCTCCTGGAAAATTCTCTCCGCTTCATCTGAGAAAATAACAGCATCTCCATCGAAAGCTATTCTGAGCTGTGAAGGATGACTATTTTTGGATTTTGACTCCACGATGGATGCTGCTGCGTAGCCTGATTGCAGTGCTTTTTGTACATCGTTGTAGTTACTTGATAAGAATAAATCAGCCTCAAAAGCTCCAACGAAAGGGTGAGTGCTCTCGCCACGAGTAAAAGCGGCTCTAGAAATATTGAGACCGTAATGTTCTATAGAGTTAAAAATTCTAAGACCAGTATCAGCACTGTTTCTTGACAGAAGAATGACATCGATTGGCGTTTTTTTACTGTTTAGCTTTAGTAATTTTTTTACTAAAGTAAAGCCTACTCCAGGTTCTAAGACGACATGCTCATTCTCTTGCTGATGCCTTGCATATGCCTTAATACCCTCCTCTTTAAAAATTTTATGGGAGTGGTCGAGATCAAATAAAGCCCTTGAGGAGATTGCAATGACTAATTTACTGTTTTCTGATTTTATTGTCTTGCTTGCCATTCTGCCCCATTGTACCTATCCAAGCAGTAGTCTAGCCATCTAAGCATGAAGACATTGAGTTCTAATTGGAATGATAAGTCGCTACAGTCATTGATTAATGGATGATAAGAATTAATCCTTGTCTCTTTACAAATTGAAACAACCTCCAAAAGCTTTGCATCAAAATAGATTTTGAATCGAATATCGGGTCTATTAATGACCCCATGTGATGACTTAATTTTGTGTGTTAGAGTGAAAGTGCCAGTATATTTAGATTTTTCGTGACAAATCAGATAGAGGTCATTAGAGGTTTTTTTGATTCCAACTAGATTATCCTTGACTGATGGAAGTAGGGGGGCTAGCCTTGATATTTTTTTAAAATTAAGTTCAAAAACCTCTGATAAACTGGAATAAGTTACTTTTTCTTTGTTGTAAATGAGTTTAGTCTGTATTTGATCATTCATGTTCAATCTAACATTTTAATTTCACGAGCGCGGTTCATATTAAATTCTAACTAAAATACTTGATTAAAAATCACCCTGATCAAAATTTGTCATATTGTTAATGTATGAGGCGTCCATTTGATTATCACTGACACCCTGGAATCTATCTTCAAAGGCTAAATCCTCAAACCTTGAGTATTGGCCTACAAAGGCGAGTTTAATATTGCCAGTTGCACCATTTCGATGCTTGGCTATTCTTAGGTCAGCCTTTCCTACCTCTTCTGGGTTGGTATACGTATCATCATGATAAACCTCATCTCGATAAATGAAGCCGATAATATCGGCATCCTGCTCAATCGATCCAGACTCTCTTAAATCAGCCATCTGCGGGATTCTACCTTTGCCAGTTTTAGCTCTAGATTCAACTCCTCGATTGAGCTGAGAAAGCGCAATAACGGGCACATTGATCTCTTTAGCAAGTGACTTGAGGGATCGAGATATTTCTGAAATTTCTTGAACACGATTTTCAGACTTGCCATGCACTGTCATGAGTTGAAGATAGTCGACCATGATAAGGCCTAGGTTTGGATACCTTCTTTTAAGCCTTCTGCATTTGGCTCTAATTTCTGTTGGTGTGATTGAGGGGGTTTCGTCAATCAAAATTGTGTTTTCTTCAAATGCTCTGACAGCATGGTTGAAACTATTCCAATCAATTTCTGACATGTCACCATCTCGCAATTTGCTTGAATCGATTCTTCCAAAGGATGAGATCATTCTAATCACTAACTGCTCAGTCGGCATCTCTAAACTAAATACCGCAACGGGAGTTGAATTGTGGATTGCTACATGTTCAACAATATTCATCGAAAGTGCAGTTTTGCCCATACTAGGTCTGCCAGCGATAATAATCAAGTCACCATTTTGAAGTCCTGACGTGAGTTTATCGAACTCAGAAAAGCCAGTTTCTGCACCCTTGTAGCCCTTTAATTCTTGCATCTCATGAACACGATTAACGACATCTTTAATGATGTCTTTGACGTTTGTGATCTCTTGCTTGTTTCGACTCACCTGTTCAGCTATCTCAAATATTTTTCTCTCTGAAAGGTCGAGAAGGTCATTCACCTCAATGTCTTTGGGATTAAAGGCGGTATCAGCAAGTTCTTTACCAATTTTTGTTAGTTGCCTGTAGATTGAGAGCTCGCGAACATGCTTTGCATAAGCCTCAATATTTGATACGCTTGGGGTGTTCTCAGCTATCTGAGCAAGGTAAGCAAAGCCTCCAATCGATTCTTCGTCATGAGACTTTATGACTTGCTCTTTTACTGTAAGAATATCAGCTGGTTTGTCATGCTCCAATAGAGTCACAATTGCATCATAAATGATGCGATGTGAGGTTTGATAAAAGTCATCAGATCCAAGAATATTAACTACACTATCCCAAGAATCATTGTGAAGCAATAACCCGCCAAGAACAGACTGCTCTGAGTCCACTGAGTTAGGTGGTATTTTTGCGTTATCAATATCCATTACTATGAATTAGAAAAATAAAAAGCCCTCAGCTGAGGGCTTTTTATTTTAACTCAGATAACTGAATTGGATTGAGTTATTCTGTATCAGTAGCAGCAATAACGATAACCTTAACTGTAACCACAACCTCTGCATAAAGAGAAACTGTAATTTCATACTCACCAGTGTTTCTAATGGCTTCTGGCATGTTGATATCTCTTTTTTCAACTTCGAAACCTTGCTCCAAAAGATTTTCAGCAATGTCTGCAGGGCTGACGGATCCATAAAGCTTTCCTTCTTCACCCGCGTTTGCAGAGATTG
>CABWZU010000013.1:0-26578 GCA_902510115.1 uncultured Gammaproteobacteria bacterium
CCACCAGTGAGTTTATTGACAATACTATCTTTGTTTTGTTTAACTCCCTTGAGATCAATCTTTGGTTTTGAAAAAGTTACTCCAAGTTCGCTAGCGTGTTTACTTTCATTGATCACTTCTGCTGTATGAAGAAGTGACTTTGAGGGTATGCAGCCAACATTCAAACAAACCCCGCCCAGAGATTCATGGCGCTCGATAAGGGTAACGTCTTTTCCTAAGTCAGCAGCCCTAAAAGCAGCAGTATAGCCCCCAGGTCCTGAACCAATAACTAAAACTTGAGTTTTAATCATAACAACATCTCCATTATATTACTTAAGACCTGGTTTAATTCTGCCATAAATCTTGCACCTTCAGCTCCATCGATGACTCTATGGTCATATGAAAGAGCAAGTGGAAGCATGGCTGAAGGCTCAAATGAGCTACCATTCCATACAGGCTTAATTTGAGTTCTTGATACTCCAAGAATTGCTACTTCTGGCGAGTTAATAATAGGCGTGAATTGAGTTCCACCTATACCGCCTAAGCTTGAAATTGTAAAACCCGCCCCCTTCATTTCATTTGCATCAAGCTGTCCTTCTCTCGCCCTTTGTGATATCTCCGAAAGCTCTTCAGAAAGCTCAATGAGGGATTTTTTACCTACATCTTTAATGACTGGGACAACTAGACCATTAGGCGTATCAACTGCAATCCCAAGATTGAAGTATTTTTTTAATACAAGATTTTCAGCTGTCTCATCTAACGACGCATTAAAGTTTGGATGGCGCTTTAATACTTGCACAACTGCTTTCATAATGAAAACAAGAGGGCTCAATTTGATATTTTTTTCTTTTTGATGTTTTCGAAATTTTTCTAGTTGGTCGATATTTACCTCATCAAATTGTGTGACATGAGGAATCGTACTCCAGCATTTGGATAAATGTTTTCCAGAAAGCTTTTTAATTCTAGATAAAGGAATGACCTCGACTTCTTCAAGTGCATTTCCATTCTTAAGAATATTTTTAACATGAGATTTAAGGTCTTCTTCAAGTATCCTACCTTTTTTACCGGTTCCATTTATCCCAGAAAGGCTAACACCAAGCTCCCTTGCTAATTTTCGAATAGATGGCGATGCATGGTAATTCGAATCAGGGTTTAATGAAATTTCTTCTTTAGGAATTTCATTCTCATTCACTGAATCAGAGATAATTTCAGAAGCAACATCATTGCTGGCTTGAATTACTGTTTCAGGCGAGTTTGAAGCTTCTTCATCATCTTCTGAATTTTCTGATTCACTATCAAGAGTTAAAATGAGGTCGCCTTTTGCAACTTTATCACCTACCTTGACTGAAAGTGCGCTTACCTTTCCAGCAAATGGGGCTGGAATTTCCATGGTAGCTTTATCCGTCTCGAGGGTAATGATGCTGTCATTTTCATTGACAGAATCCCCAACCTTAACAAGAACTTCAATAATATCTACTGCGTCAAAATCGCCTATATCGGGCAACTCTACGTTTTTTTGAGAAGGAGTTGATTTAGAATTCTTGTCAACAGAATCAGGTGATTTTGATTTGTCAATTTGAACTTCATCATCTTCTGAATTTTCTGATTCACTATCAAGAGTTAAAATGAGGTCGCCTTTTGCAACTTTATCACCTACCTTGACTGAAAGTGCGCTTACCTTTCCAGCAAATGGGGCTGGAATTTCCATGGTAGCTTTATCCGTCTCGAGGGTAATGATGCTGTCATTTTCATTGACAGAATCCCCAACCTTAACAAGAACTTCAATAATATCTACTGCGTCAAAATCGCCTATATCGGGCAACTCTACGTTTTTTTGAGTAGTCATATGGACTGTTTAAAAAGCTTATAATTTGAACCATGTAATTATCCCAAATTTAATGTGATAAAGGCGGCGAATATGAAAATTTAATTGAAATGTAAAACCCTAATTTATTTTTATTGTTATCATGTTTATTTTTTCAGTGCCTATATTCTAGATACTATGCCTCTTGCTCTCTCTACCAATCATTTAGCTAAAACCTACTCTAATAATCTTGAGGCCCTAAAGGGGATAAATTTAAAGGTTGAAGAGGGTGATTTTTTTGCCTTACTGGGCTCTAATGGCGCCGGTAAAACAACAGCAATTGGAATTATTTCAGGGTTGTTAAAGAGTTCCTCGGGTGAGGTTGAGATTAATGGTTTAAATCAAAAAAATCATTCTAACGAAGTCAAGAAAATGATCGGGTTGATGCCACAAGAGTTTAACTTTAATCCTCATGAGCCCAACATTGAAATCCTTATAAATCAGGCCGGTTACTTTGGTATCCCCCGTAAAGATGCCAAATTACAAGCTGAGCTTTTATTAAAAAAAATGGAGCTTTGGGATAGGCGCTTTGATGTTGCTCAGTCATTATCTGGTGGGATGAAAAGACGATTAATGCTTGCAAGAGCTTTAATTCATAGACCAAAAATTTTGATACTTGACGAGCCAACTGCAGGAGTTGATGTTGAAATACGTCAATCAATGTGGCACTACCTAACTCAGTTGAATGATGATGGCATGACTATTATTTTAACAACGCATTATCTAGAGGAGGCCGAATCCCTGTGCAGAAACATTGCCATTCTCAGTAATGGTGAACTAGTCTTGCAGTCCAATATGAAAAAGCTTCTTGCCAGGGCTAAGAGACAGGTTATTATTATCGATACAATAGAGAAAGTATCAAATCCCATAGAGATTAGTCATTGTGACTGTGAGGTATTAGATGAAAATACTTTGCGGGTTTCACGGCGCGAAGAAGTTTCAATATCTGATGTAGTGTCAGCGTTATCTGAACAGAATATTAATGTCTCTCATCTTAGGAGTTCGCAAAATCGCCTAGAGGCACTTTTTTTATCACTTACCAGTTAAATTAATATGTGGATTGCTTACAAAACTATTGTCATAAAGGAAATACTCAGGTTTATAAGGATTTGGGTTCAAACGATAGTGCCTCCAGTGATCACAACCTCATTATATCTACTTATTTTTGGTGGATTAATGGGAGGCAGAATAGGTCAAATGCAGGGGATTGAATATATCGATTTTATTGTGCCTGGGATTATATTAATGACAGTCATTATGCAATCTTATGCTAACACTGTGTCATCTTTTTTTATGACCAAATACAACAATAGTTTTGAAGAGCTTCTTGTCTCAACAACACCCAATTGGATTATTTTGCTGGGATTCGTTAGCGGAGGAATCGCAAGAGGTTTTTGTGTCGGCTTGGCTGTAACTTTTACAATTTCTTTTTTTGTTGAAATAAAAATATTTAGTCTCTTAATAATTGCCATCACTTTTTTCCTAACATCAATTATGTTTGCATTGGCTGGCTTTATTAATGCTGTTTTTGCTAGAACTTTTGACGATATTTCAATAATTCCAAACTTTGTTTTATTGCCGCTGACTTATTTGGGAGGGATGTTTTATAGTATTGATATATTGCCAAGCTTTTGGAGGGCGTTGTCATCATTTAATCCAATTTATTATATGATGGATGCATTTAGACTTGGGTTTCTGGGCATAGGCTCCGTCGAACTATGGAAGGCTTTTTTAGTGCCCATTTCAATGATAATTCTATTGGCTCTTGTTGCCAATGCACTATTAAATCGCGGCGTAAGTATTAAGACAGAGTGATTTATCACCCCAATATCCTTTTTGTCATAATTTTTAACTCCTTAGCCTAGGTTGATATATACTAATTATATGAAAAAACTGATTACTAAAAGTAAAGATAATCATGATTTAAATAAAGCTCAAAATATTGTTTTTGAAAAAAACCTACCTCCTCGAAAGATGCAAGGATATGGTGAGATTTCAACCACAAAAAACCTAGTATTAACTGAAGTAGAAATTTTAAAATTGCTCAAAGATGTTAGAAACGAAAACCAATATAAATTATTAACTTCATCGGATAAAAGAATTTTTGATTTAATCCAAAGATCCTATGAGAAGAAATGCCAGGGAAAATCACTTGAAATTATTGAGTTTGTTATTCCAAAAGGTGAAATTCTAGAATTTTCTATCATTCCAAAAGAAAAAATAGCTAGGTATATTACTTATCGATATAAATATAATCTTAATAGTGATCTAAAAATTATTGAAGAATACCCCCCATGTGTTCAACTCGAAGTCGCATCTATATGTAATTTTCGCTGTGTTATGTGTTACCAAATTGATAAAAGCTTTTCATCAAAGTCAAAAGGATATATGGGCTATATGGACCTTGATGTTTTCAAAAATGCTATTGACGAGCTTGAAGGAAATGTAGATGCAGTAACCTTAGCTTCTCGTGGTGAGCCTATGCTAAATCCACAGATTTCTGCAATGCTTGATTATATGAGAGGTAAATTTTTAGGATCAAAGATTAATACAAATGCCTCAATACTTTCAGAAAAATTAATACATGAATTACTTTCAGCAGATTTACAAACTATAGTTTTTTCAGTTGATGCCTCTGATAAAGAAACATATGAAAAGATAAGAATAAATGGTAATTTTGAAAAGGTAAAGGGTAATATTGAGTTGTTTCATAAAATTAAGAATAGAGATTATCCAGACTCAAGAACGGTTTCAAGAATAAGTGGTGTAAAGCTTAATGAGAATCAAGACTTACAAACAATGATTGATATGTGGAGAGATCTTGTTGATCAAGTCGCATTTGTGCACTATTTGCCTTGGGAATCTGCTTATGAAAATCAGATTAATGCAATTAATTCACCCTGTTCAGAGTTATGGGGACGTATGTTTGTTTGGTGGGATGGTAGAATGAATCCTTGTGACTATGATTATAAAAGTACTTTAACTGAGAAATTAAACCCAACATTTCCAGAACAATCAATTTCAGATTTTTGGAATGGTGATTTTTACAATTCATTAAGAAATACCCATCTCAAAAACGAGCGTTACAATATTGAGCCATGTGCACGTTGCAACTCTATTTGATTAATGAAATATAGCTTTTCAAATTTCTATGATTAAATTAAGTGTAATTGGATACAAAAACCACGCTTTGAAAGTAGCTAATATTTTGTGTGAATTTCCAACAGTTGAAATAGTAAATATTTACCATCCAAATTCCGAAAAAATACAGAGCCTAGCTTCAAGCTCACAAATTAAAAAAACATATACTAGTAATTGGAAAGATTTGACTAATTCACATGCTTTTTTTATCTGCTCCCCATCTGGAACTCATGTAAATTATATTTCAAAGATTTTAGATGACTTTAGCAAGAATAAAATATGCCCATATATTTACTGTGAAAAGCCACCTGCAATTAGTAGGATAGAACTTGATTGGCTTCAAGGTAAACTTTCAAAATTATCTAAAACTTTATATTTTGGTTTTAATTATCGTTTTTCCAATATACAAAAACAATTAAATAAAATAATTTCTTCAGAGCATCTTGGAATACCAGTATATGCAAATTTTGCTATTTCATATGGTATTGCTTTTAAAAATGAGATGCGCGAAAACTGGCGTTTTACAGATTCTTCAGTCTTTTCAAAGATAACTGGAAATCTAGGAATTCACTATGTTGATATGTGTATTGGTTTATTTGGTTCAATTAAAAAAACATCAATCATAGAGTCCAATATTGCAAAAAATTTACAACCAGATACTGCGCTCATAAATCTTACATTTGAAAGTGGTATGATCTGTAATATTTTTCTATCTTATGCTACTGTTTTTTCACAAACTGCTGATGTTTTTTTCTCAGATGGACTATTCAGAGAAAATAATTCAATAATAGATATTTTTCATCCTAGAGATACATTTAATTTAGATAATGAATTTTGCCAACCAGAACCATATCGTATTAATAATAATTTAGAATCATTAAATTCTGAATCTGATCTTCATCAATCTATTTGTTACTTTTTATCAAAGGTGGAAAGCGGAAAATTTTTTCCTGAAAAAAAATATGCTCAGTCTTTATCAGCGACAGAAATATTTTTAAATATTGGATTATGACTCTTCAAAACTAGTTAAAAAAATGTCCACTACTAAAACTCAAAGTAAAAAATATCCATCAGTTAATTACAACACAAACCTCTTGGAAGTTTGCAAGAGTTATGTTGAGGGTAGTTGGAAAAATGACATAACGTTAAATCGTTATATGTTTGCCGTTGTGGGAGAGAATAAAATGTGTGAATATGGCGAAGGTCTCACCTTAAAAAAAGCATTTGCAGTATCTGAAGGTAATGAAGTTAAGCAAAAATCACTCTATATCGAATTAAGAACAAAACAGCTCGATGAGATGGTATGAATCAATTAAATGTAGGTCAGAACTGACTTACTTTTAAAAAAAGTGTGTATCAAAGTGTGTATGAGCGAGAAACTGAACCCACTTCCTATCAGTCAAAATGTAAGAGTGTGTATGGGGTGTGTATGGGGTGTGTATGGAAGATTTGTTGTACTTATGCGATTTAGTAAGGAAGTGAGTATCAAGACAGAGTAGTCTTCTTAGGAACCTATTGCTCCCTCTTCGCCATTCATAATTCTTCTAATATTTTCGCGATGAGTAAAGTAAATAAAAAGATTAATAAGAAAAATAACTAATGTAGCTCGTACATCGTGAGTTGTGATGAAATAAAAATAAATTGGGGATAGTACAGTCGCTGTTAATGCAGCTATTGACGACACTTTCATTATTTTTGCAACAATAAGCCAGATAATTGAGAACGTCAACCCAACAAAAAAGCTGAGACCTATCAGTCCGCCTAGGTAGGTTGCTACTCCTTTGCCTCCCTTGAATCCATAATAAATTGGAAACACATGGCCAAGAAAAGCACACAGTAAAATAATGGTTAAATCAAATAAATCGTAACCAAAATAATGGGCAAGTAGAACCGGCACAGCGCCCTTAAGTCCATCAAATATTAGAACAAATGCAGCTACAAACTTTCCGCCAATTCTCAAAACATTAGTAGCGCCAGGATTTTTTGAACCTTTTGTTCTGGGATCTGGCAGGTTGCACATTTTACAAATAATGATAGCGCTAGAAATCGATCCCAATAAATAACTACCAATTAAAAAGTAAAACAAGCAGTACTCCTAAATTATTTGCAAAATATAAATCTTGTTCAGATTCAGATGCAAATTATATCAATGAAAACATTTTATTGTGGTTTTAACTTCATATCACAAAGGTATCATATTACTTTTTCTTAAAAATACTTGAAATATGGATATTGTTTTTGTTGAAGGCCTAAAAGTGGATACTGTTATAGGTATTTATGATTGGGAAAAGAAAATTCGCCAGGACATAGTGCTTGATATTGAAATGTCATCAGATATAGCTGCAGCAGCAGAGACTGATCATATTGATCAGGCCCTGAACTATAAGAGTGTTTGCAAACGAATTGCAAGCTTTGTTAGAGATTCTAAGTTTGAGCTAGTTGAAACTTTGGCAGAGAAAATTTGTCAGATTATCCTTACTGAGTTTGATGTAAATTGGGTAAAGCTAACACTTAATAAAGGCGAAGCAATTACTGGAGCTAGCGGAGTTGGAGTTATTATAGAAAGGACCAAGAGTTAGTGAGTATTCTGCATTTTAATATTGGATCAAACCAAGATAGACGAAAAAATATTCGTTCTGCATTAGATCAGCTTGAAAATTTTTTTGAAAAAATTAAGATTTCTTCACTTTATGAGAGTCCTTCGGAGGGGTTTGAAGGTCAAGATTTTTATAATGTTGGAGTCAATGTTGAAACGCTTAAAACAGCCTCTGAAGTCCTAGTTGTTCTGCATAAGATCGAGGACTCGCTTGGAAGAAATAGAACAATGCCAAAATTTTCATCAAGAATTATAGACCTCGATCTTGTTATTTATGACGACATGATTGATGAAAAAATAAATGTTCCTCGAAAAGATATTCTCAGATATGCATTTGTCCTTGCTCCACTCTTAGAGCTTAATCCAGATGGAATTCATCCCGAAAAAGGTGTTTCATATCTTAAGCTTTGGGAAGATTTTGAGAGTCATAAGGTTTTTGATTTGAATCAGTATAATATAGAAAAACTTTATAATAAATAGCATTGAAATTCGTATACTGCAATAGAATTTTTCGTCAAATAATGAGTGAGCTTAAGTGAATTTCTCTATAATTTTATTTTGAACAAAAAATGACTAATAACATGAAAAAAATCACTGCACTGACCTCTGTAATTGCTATAGCAATTTTTGTATTCTTTGCCAACTCTTCTCAAGCAGAGTTTGTTGCGGGTAAAAATTATATTGTTCTAGATAAGCCTGTAGAGACTGAAACTGGAGAACAGATAGAAGTTAGAGAGCTATTTTGGTATTTTTGTCCTCATTGTTTTTCTGTCCATCCAATGCTTGAGCAATGGATGCAGACAATGGATAGCTCAGCTCAATTAGTTCTCCAGCCTGCTGTCTTTCCTGGATGGGAGTACGGCTCTACCTTTTATTATGTTCTTGAGGAGTTAGGTGAGTTAGATCGATTGCATTCTGCACTATTTAATGCTATTCATGTGCAGAAATTGAACCTTAAAACTCAGCAAGATTTTGTGACTTGGCTCTCTTTGAATGGCGTAGATGAAGATCAAGCTGATAAGGTTTTTAAGTCATTCCCTGTAAAAGTTGCGGTTAATAAAGCAAAAGCCAATACTTATAAATATCGAATTACTGGTGTCCCTGCTTTTATTGTTAATGGCAAGTATATGGTTAACGCTACAAGTGCTGGAAGTGAAGAGAGGATTTTTGAAGTAATCGACTATTTAATTCAAAAAGAAAAACAATAATACATGGATAGGCCAAAAGCCGATTCAGTTTTATTATTTTCAGGTTTAGATCCCTCTGGAGCTGCAGGGATTTCTGCAGACATTGAAACGATTAATCAATTTGGCCTCAACCCTCTCCCAATAGTGACCTCACTAACTGCTCAAAATACTCAAAAAGTGGACTTAATTGACGTAGTAAAGGATAGCCTTTTAGTGAAGCAATTCAATCTACTCGATGAGGATATTTCTTTTAACACAGTGAAAATTGGTTTATTGGGGTCAGTAAGTCAAATAAAAACTATCTCTAGATTGATTGGCGAAAAGAACAAACTCAATGTTGTTGTTGATCCAATACTCATATCTGGAACTCAAGAAAACATGAGTTCAATAAAGATGGTTGGAGTTATGAAGAAATATCTTTTTCCAAAATGTACAATACTAACTCCTAACTTAGAGGAGCTGAATCTTTTATCACCTGGCTTGAGCGAGAAAGAAGCAGTCTCAAGTCTTAATTGCCCTTGGGTTCTTGTTACAACATCAGACTCCTCTAAAATAGATATTGAGCATCGTCTTTATAATAAATCAAGCTTGATTAGAAGGTTTAATTATAAAAAACTACCCGATAAATTTCATGGCTCTGGGTGCACATTATCGAGTGCAATTTCAGCTTTATTGGCAAAAGGAATTGCCATTGAAGAAGCCTGTGATCAGGGTCTTGCTTATACTTACCAATGTTTATTAAATGCGAAAAAGCTTGGTAAAATGCAGTATCATCCGATAAGAACTCCTTACCAATCAAAATGACTTTTATTGAAAAATGGCTAAGATCAGATATCAAGAATATCAATGCTTACCATGTACCTGAATCTAAGAACTTGCTTAAGTTAGATGCAATGGAAAGTCCTTTTGGTGTTCCAAGTAATTTGAAAGAGGAGTTTCTTGAGTATATTGCTAAGGCAGAGGTCAACCGATATCCAGACGCTGCATCAGCTCAGCTCAAGGAAACTTTGAGAGTTCTCATGGAAATCCCAGGAGAGTTTGAAATGCTCCTAGGAAATGGTTCAGATGAGTTAATACAGTTATTGGCACTGGCTTGTAATGAGGGCAACCTTATTATGAGTTTTGAGCCAAGTTTCGTGATGTATGAAATGGTATCAAAGTATGCTCATTTAAGGTATCAGGGTATCAAGCTTGATTCTAATTTTGACATTAATCTAAGCGAGTCAATCAAGGCTATTAATAGTAAAAAACCTAAGCTTATATTTATTGCATATCCTAATAATCCTACGGGAAATGCATTTGACTATGATGCAATTATAGAAATTATTAGGACTACAGATGCCTTGGTTGTTCTTGATGAGGCCTATTATGCCTACTCAGATAGAAGCTTTTTATCTGAGATTTCTAATTTCTCAAATTTAGTAGTGCTGCGAACAATCTCTAAAATAGGCTTTGCTGGACTTAGGCTTGGTCTTTTAATTGGTAGTAAAGAGACAATTACTCAACTGAATAAGCTGCGACTTCCTTATAACATTAATATCCTCACTCAAGCGAGTGCCAATTTTTTACTTCAGGATAAGCAGGGTATTGTAAAAAATGCAGAAATATTGACCAATGAAAGACAGCGCCTTTTTGAAGAGCTATCTTTCTTTTCTCAGTTAAAAGTTTTTCCATCTCAGACTAACTTTCTACTCGTTCATTGCCATGATGCTCAATCGCTGCATAGTTCATTAATTGAAAATGGAATTCTGGTTAAAGGATTTTCTTTAGACTCTGAGCTTTCAAATTTTATTCGCATAAGTGTTAGTGAGCCGATTGAAAATAATTCTCTTTTAGCTGCTATTAAGGAATATTATGGTTGATAGAGATGAGATAAATAATTATTGTGATAATTATCTAAGTGTTAGTAAATACAAAGATTATGGCCCTAATGGATTGCAGGTAGAGGGAAGCCAAACTATAAATAAAATTGTCAGTGGCGTTAGTGCAAACTTAGATTTGATTGAACAAGCTGTTGTCGAGAAAGCAGATGCTATTTTTGTTCATCATGGTATCTTTTGGGATAATGAGTCCAAAGTTATCGTTGGTGCCAAGAGAAAAAAAATTGAATTACTCATCAAAAATCAAATCAATCTATTTGCTTACCACCTCCCACTAGATGATCATTCAAAGGTTGGAAATAATATTGAGCTTGGAAAGCGACTAGGCATTACCAAGATAAGGTCTGTTGAAGATAGTTTGCTTTGGCAAGGCGAGCTGAGTATCAATTTGAGTGATTTTGAAAGATTGATCGAAGAAAAACTGGATCGAGTTCCACAAATATTTGGTAATAAAAGGGGGCAGATTAAAAAAATTGCCTGGTGTACTGGTGCTGCCCAAAGCCTCATAGAGGATGCAATCAATCTGAATGTTGATTTGTATTTGACTGGAGAAGTCTCAGAAAAGACACCTGCTGTAGCTAAGGAGAATAACATTACATTTATTTCTGCCGGTCATCATGCAACTGAAAGGTATGGAGTTCAAGCTCTTTGTGACCATCTTTGTTCTAAATTTAGATTGAAGCATCAATTTATTGAAGTCAGCAATTCTGTTTAATCAAAAGTACTACTTGGAGTGTTCATGGAACGCGTTAATTTATCTAATTCTACAAGCCTTAGTAGAATAGTTTATGGAATGTGGCGTTTGGCTGACGATACAAATGTATCTTCCCAACATATTGGTGAAAAAATTAATATATGTTTAGATCAAGGAATTACTTCATTTGATCAGGCTGCAGTTTATGGTCTATATACTTCAGAAGCATTGTTTGGAGAGGCTTTAAAAGCAAACCCATCCTTTAGGGAAAAGATTGAAATTATATCTAAATGTGGAATAGTAAATCCCTCTGCTAGATATTCTAATGCATCAGTAAGTCACTATGACACATCAAAGGAGCACATTTTTAATTCTGTAGATGCCTCTTTAAAAAATATGTCAATAGATCACCTAGATTTGTTATTAATTCATCGTCAGGACCCTTTTATGGACCACTTAGAGACTGGCAAGGCATTAGATGATCTTGTTTTATCTGGGAAAGTTAAAGAGGTAGGAGTGTCAAATTTCAAACCCTGGGATTTTAGCCTTTTGCAATCTGCTATGAAAAGTAAATTAGTAACGAACCAAATTGAAATGTCATTGGCTGCAACTGAGTCATTCTCAAATGGAGACCTTACTTTTCATCAAGAACGAGCAACACCCATAATGGCTTGGTCACCTCTTGGTGGGGGGAAACTTGTGAAGGGCAAGGGGAATCTTACAAAGATCTTGTCTAAAATAGCAGCCAATCAAAATGTTGATATAGCTGCCGTGGCAGTTGCTTGGATATTGGCCCATCCTGCAAAGATTTGTCCTGTTATGGGTACAAATAATTTAGATAGAATTGCAAAAATTTCTGATGCTATGAGTGTTAAGATGGACCGTGAGACCTGGTTTGAGCTTTATACTGCATCATTTAATGATGGTGAGCTGCCATGGCGACTTCCATAATTTATCAGAATTCTCAGTATTTTCGCTTTTAAAATGGCACTAAATTTGTAAAAGTGTTGCATATATTCATGAATTTTAGGTCTAGTACTTTATAATCTATAGTTTTTTTTAAGCCTTAGAGCATTATGAGTCAAAAATATAACGTTGCCATTGTTGGAGCAACTGGAGCAGTTGGTGAAACTTTGATTTCAATTCTAGATCAGAGGAACTTTCCTATTGAAAACTTATATCCATTAGCTTCAAAACGCTCTGCAGGAACTAAAGTTTCTTGCCAAGGGAAGTCATGGGTCGTTCAAGATTTAGATACTTTTGATTTTTCACAAGCTCAAATTGGATTATTTTCAGCTGGAGGTAGTATATCTGAAAAATATGCACCTATAGCTGCAGAACAAGGTTGTATTGTTATAGATAATACGTCTCATTTTAGGCGTGATGCAGATATTCCCCTTGTTGTGCCAGAAGTTAATCCGCATGCCATAGCTGAGTACACAAATCGTAATATTATTGCTAATCCAAATTGTTCAACTATTCAGATGTTAGTTGCTTTAAAACCGATCTATGATGCTGTTGGTATTTCAAGAATCAATGTTGCTACCTATCAAGCAGTTTCTGGAAGTGGTAAAGAGGCGATAACTGAGCTGACAAACCAAACTGCAAATCTCTTAAATGGCAATGATGTAGAGGTTGATGTTTATCCAAAACAAATCGCATTCAATGCTATACCTCATATTGATACATTTCAAGAAAATGGCTATACAAGAGAGGAAATGAAAATGGTATGGGAGACCCAAAAAATCTTTGAGGATGATGAAATTCTGGTTAACCCTACTGCAGTGAGAATACCAGTGGTATATGGTCATTCTGAAGCAGTACATATTGAAACAAAAGAGAAATTAACGGCTAAAGATGCCCGTAATTTACTTGAGAATGCTGATGGAGTGGAGGTCATGGATAAAAGAGAGAGCGGCGGTTACGCAACTCCATTCTCTGAGGCAACTAATAATGATGCAACCTATGTCAGCAGAATTAGAGAAGATATTAGTTTTGAAAACGGACTAAATTTATGGGTAGTTTCGGATAATATCCGAAAAGGAGCCGCACTGAATACAATTCAAATAGCTGAAATACTAATCAAAGACTATATTTCATAAGATAAAATCAAAAAATGGTTATTAAAGAGAGAAAGACAAATGAAACTGATATCAAGGTAAGTCTTGAGCTCTATGGTATTGGAAAAGCTAATATAGATACCGGGGTTCCATTTTTAGACCATATGCTAGATCAAATTGCTCGTCATGGTTTAATGGATATAACGATTAGCTGTAAAGGTGATACAGATATAGACGATCATCATACTGTTGAAGATGTTGGTATCACTTTAGGAAAGGCATTCTCTGATGCCGTTGGAGATAAAAAAGGCCTTACACGATACGGGCACTCTTATGTTCCACTTGATGAGGCATTGTCAAGAGTCGTTATTGATCTATCTGGCCGGCCAGGGTTAGAATTAGGCGTTAAGTTTACAAGAGATAGAGTTGGGTCATTTGATCTGGATCTCATTAGAGAATTCTTTCAAGGATTTGTTAATCACTCTTTGGTTACTCTACATATTGATAATTTGAAGGGCATAAATTCACATCATCAAGCTGAAACTGTCTTTAAGGCATTTGGTAGGGCGCTTAGAATGGCGACAACACCAGATGAAAGACAATCGGGTGTTATTCCATCTACAAAGGGTTCACTCTAATTAACCAGGCATAGCATCATGCAAACAATCGCAATTGTGGACTATGGAATGGGAAATGTCCGTTCCGTTCAGAAGGCGCTTGAGCATGTTGCGCCAAATGATAATTGCATACTTACTAGTGATCCTAAATTTATAAGAGAATCTGACCGAATTGTTTTTCCAGGACAAGGAGCAATGGGGTCATGCATGAGCGCGCTGGAGGAAAACTCGTTAATTGATGAAATTAAATTTTCATTTCAATCCAAACCATTCTTGGGTATTTGTTTAGGTTTGCAGCTATTATTTGACTCAAGCGAGGAAGATAAAGGAACTAACGGGTTATCAATAGTTCCAGGAGAAGTAGTTAAATTTAAGGATAATTCATTAAAAATTCCACATATGGGTTGGAATAATGTAAATCAATCTAAAGATCACCCACTTTGGTTTAATATTGAAAATAATAGTCGTTTTTATAGCGTTCATAGTTATTATGTGAAGCCAGTTAATCAAGATTGTGTTTTTGGCACTACAAACTATGGACATGAATTTGTATCTGCGATCGCATTAGACAATGTATTCGCAGTTCAATTTCATCCAGAAAAATCACAATCGGATGGCTTACAGCTTTTGAGTAACTTTGTAAATTGGTCTTAATAGTGTCTTATTGAACTATTATATGATTGATTGATTTTATTTAAGCTCTTGCAAAGATTTTAGATAGTGTTCAAGATCCATCGATTTGTTGTATTTCTGAGAATTAAAAATCATTTCAGCTATGTGTTCCATCATTAGGTGTTCGACTTGATGAGGGTCATTGTATTTGTTTAACAAATTAGAATATATCTCCTTGATTCCTTTTGGTTGGTCCAAGTTGATTTGATCTTGTAATGACAAGTGAAGATTAATGTGAAGATATGGGTTAGTTTTTCCTTGCTCTGGAAAGTATTCAGTTTCTAAGTCCTTAATAATTTTTTGATATTCAGGGTGCTTTTCAATTATTTTTGCTAATTGAAGTTCTAAGGGCTCTAAAGGCTGATTAGATTTGTATTTACCCCAGGCTTCAGCTAAATATTTTCTTTGCTCAGATCTGTCAGAGGTAAACACTTAGCCTAGATATTTTTCTCTTCGTATTCGCACAAATCTAGCAGTGTGCAGTCAGTGCAATGAGGAGATCTTGCCTTACAGACATATCTACCATGCAGGATCATTAGATGGTGAGCTGGAACTTTGAATTCATCAGGTATGAATTTGATTAATTTTTTTTCAACCTCTAGCACGGTTTTTCCAGAAGCAATTGCTGTTCTATTGGCTACCCTGTAGATATGGGTATCAACTGCAATTGTAGGTTGTCCAAATGCAGTATTGAGAACTACATTGGCCGTTTTTCTTCCGACACCAGGAAGAGCTTCTAATTCTTTTCTGGTCTCGGGAACTTCAGAGTTGTACTTATCAATGATTATTCTACAAGTTTGAATAATATGCTTTGCTTTAGAGTTAAATAACCCTATAGACTTAATCGTATCTCTAAGTTTGTCTTCACCCAGTTCAAATATTGATTCAGGTGTGTTAGCAAGAGGAAATAAGATGTCTGTTACCTGATTAACACTCTTGTCAGTCGCTTGCGCTGATAGAGTAACCGCAACAAGCAGTTCAAATGATGTTGAATAGTTAAGTTCAGTTGTTGGATTAGGAATTTGCTTTAAAAGCCTACCGAACATTTCACTTCTAGTTTCTGCGTTCATTTGAACCTTTTTGATTTAACTATGGGTCAAATATTATACTTAATTTTTATATATTTATCAACAACCAATCAATCTTCAAATAAATGAATCTGCATAATCCTCAAGCTGTTTCCAGAGATTTTTTCTGTCTGGATAGCTTTCTTTTAAATGATTCAAGCTTTTTTCAAAGCTATCAATTGAAAGGAATCCGTTTTCACCATTCTGAACTCTCGATTGAACGATTTCAAACCATTTATCTTGTTCAATATCATTCAGATATTGAGGATAATTTCTTGCCTTAAAATTTAAAAAAAGTTTTGAAAGTTTTTTGTCTTCAAATGCCGGATTATAAATAGCAAAATCTTTACTTGAAAGGTTCTGTATTTCATTGCAGATAGCTCTATCATGGTTGCTAACAAAGCCATCATAGAGAGATTGATCAACATCAGGGCTTTGTTGTCTTTCTGAAGTTAGTTTATAGATTGATTTAACTTTCTCTTCAATTTTTGACTTATTTTGATGGATAAATGATAAATTTTTTAAACAATTCTCCATATCAATCTGAAACTTTTCTATTAAAGCAGGCGAAAGTTTAAAGCTATCTTCGTTCGGACTGCAGACGAACATTGGACTTTTGTTAAATACTAATTCATTCAAATCAAGCTTTTCAATACCTTTTGGTAAGTCAGATTTTCTGGTGAAAGTTAGTTTTTTTAATTCATCTGTGTCAAGCTCTAAAAGAATTTCTGGGTCTTGATTGAGGTTAAAAACAATTGCACGGTCTGAATAATCTGGGTGATAGCAGATGGCAGTTACAAGTCTTGTGAAAGATGACTTATAACCAAAGCTAGAGTTAGTTAAAAGCATAGGATAAAAAAGGTTGATAAGATTTTCTACTTCTTTTTTATTTCTAAGACTCAATGCATATTCAAAGAATTTAGGCTGAGTATTCTTAATTATTGAGGCAATGCCAATTGTTGCTCTTACATCAGCCATAGCATCATGGGCGTTGCTATGTTCAATATTATTTGCGGGAGCAAGGTTATCTAGCTTAAAAATAGGCCTATTTTTATCATTTTTTACCCAGTTAAGGCTATCTCTCTCCTTGTGGGCATAGCAAAATCTAGCGACGCTTAAAATATCCCACCTTGAATTACCATGCTGCCAATGCCAAGAGTATGGATCCAAAAAATTTCTAAAAAGGGTGTGTCTTGTATACTCATCGTCAAAAGCAATAGAGTTATATCCAACAATACAGGTGTCAGGTTGTGAAAATTCAGCATGGATTTTTTTAATAAACTCATGCTCAATGAGGCCTTTTTCTTCACATAGTTGCGGGGTAATGCCGGTTACTGAACAAGCTTCAGGTGCTGGGAGGCTGTCATGGGTTGGTTTACAATAAAACATATGCTCATCAAGAATATTAAGATTTTCATCCGTTCTAATCCCAGCAAATTGAGCAATTCTTTGCACTTTTGGTGAAAGACCAAAAGTTTCATAATCATACCAATAGAATGTTTTCATAGGGCCTTTAGTTTCTAACAATTATATAGCGATTGACATCTTTGTAAAAGAAGTGAATAAATAGAAATTAATTAAAACTGAATAGACACACGCTATCTTAAGTCTTAATTGAATAAGAGGATTTTTTTACTAAACTGATCGTTACTCGAAGATTAAACTTGAAACAGTCTAGAGAGGGAAAAAAGTAAAAAACCCAGCTAAAAGCTGGGTTTAGATAAATAACTTTTAAATTATTTTGCTACGACATTTGCTGCTTGAGGGCCTTTAGCGCCATCTTCAAGTTCAAACTCAACCTCTTGACCTTCCTCAAGAGTTTTGTAGCCATCGCCTTGTATTGCTCTGAAGTGAACGAATACGTCGTCACCACTTTCTTGCTCAATAAAACCAAAACCTTTTTTTGCGTCAAACCATTTAACGCGACCTGTAGTTGTAGACATGCAGTCTCCTAAAAAAAAATAAAACATGGAAAAGATGCAACCAACCCAAATCACTGTGAAACCGACATACTATGAAGCAACAACACAACATCAAAATTAGCTGAATATTAACCAGCAAAGTCAATTTTAACCTAAAAATCTAATAATGTATATTTATTTAGTTGGCCTATGATAAGGTTATCTTCTTGAGCGATTTCTTGAGAATTTTTTGTCTCTATTTGTTTTTGGCTTGCCTCTTCTTCTTTTTTTCGGAGATTCCCTTTTAAAATGACTCGATGATTCGCGAGGAGAGGTTTTATTATTTTTTTCAGTCAACTCTTCCATATTGAGTTTTTTGTCAAATACCCAAGTATTCTTGAGGATTTGAAGGGTTTCTTTAGGCATCTCATCAGGCAAATCAACGGTTGTGAAGTCTTGATGGATTTGAATTGCACCAATGAATGTGCTACTTATTTCAGCCTCATTGGCGATTGCTCCCAAAATATTCCCTGGCTTGATGTTGTCCCTTCTCCCTAATGATATTTTGTATCTTCTCATTTGAATGGATGGATTATCTTTGAGAGGGTCAGCATCGATTGAAATTGCAATGGTTTTATTGTCCTTAGAGTCTATTTTGGGTTGAATGATCTCTTTTTCACTTAGTAATAGGGGCTCTGTTCCTTGTGCCATTAGTGCAAGAGAGGATGCAATTTTAAATAGATCGACTTCATTTTCTTTCTGATAGCTAAGGACTAAATCGGAAAAAATTGAGAGATCTTGATTTTCAAGAGTTTGGGTAATCCTTTGCTTAAAGTTTAGAATCCTTTGTTCATTAATGATTTTTGCTGACGGCAGCATCATTGGCTCAATTGGTTGTCGAGTAATTCTTTCAATGGTTTTCAGCATTCTTCTTTCTCGGGGCGCAACGAATAGTATTGCTTTTCCGTCTCTTCCAGCGCGACCAGTTCTTCCAATTCTATGGACGTAGGACTCTGGGTCCTGGGGAATATCATAATTCACTACATGAGAGATGCGATCAACATCAAGACCTCTTGCAGCAACATCAGTTGCAATAAGAATATCAATTTTCCCTTTTTTTAGGTACTGAATTATTCGCTCCCTATGATTTTGCGCAATATCACCATTAATTGCTTCTGCTGTAAAGCCTCTGGCCGATAGCTTTTCTGCAAGGTCTACCGTTGCCGTTTTTGTTCTGACAAAAATCAGAAGGGCGTCAAAGGCTTCAACTTCAAGAATTCGAGTCAATGCGTCCAGTTTATGAACCCCGCCAACAAGCCAATACCTTTGGGATATTGTTTTGGCTGTAGCAGTTTTTGTTTTAATTTTAACTATTTTGGGTTTGTCCAAAAATTTTTCCGCCACTCTTCTAATGACATCAGGCATGGTTGCAGAGAAGAGGGCAATTTGACGCTCTTCTGGTAGCTTCTCCATTACCCACTTCACGTCATCAATGAAGCCCATTCTGAGCATTTCATCTGCTTCATCTAACACCAAAGCCTTAAGCGAATTAAGCTTAAGTGTGCCTCTTTTGAGGTGATCCATTACTCTCCCAGGTGTTCCAACTACAGCATGAACGCCTCTTTTGAGCGGTCTTAATTGAACATCATAAGATTGGCCGCCATAAATTGGAAGGACATGAAAACCTTTGATATGCCTGGAGTAAGTCTGAATTGCTTCGGATACTTGGATTGCCAGTTCACGAGTTGGCGTTAGGACTAAAAGCTGAACTTGATTGTTTTTGATGTCAATTCTGTCAATCAAAGGAAGCGAAAATGCAGCTGTTTTGCCTGTACCTGTTTGGGCTTGTCCAATTACATCATGACCTTTGAGAAGGTAAGTAATGCATTGCTCTTGAATGGCCGATGGCGTCTCATAGCCAACCTCATCAAGCGCCTTAATTAACGGATCAGATAGGCCAAAGCTATTGAATGTAATGCTAGATCCCTGATCAGACATAATATGGGTGGGGGTGTTGAGAAAGGGAGGATTATACCCTTAATTTGCGTTAAGCATTGAAACGACAGCAGTTCATTTCACATGATTTAATGATTATTTTTATTCAAACCATTTAATTGAGCATCCCATTGAAGGAATTTGATGATCAGGGCCTCTGCCAGTTCTTGAAATTTGTTTCATTGCTTCAAACAACTCTCGCTTGGCGCCATCAACTGATTCTTTTCGAGACTCATCTAGTCTACCTCTATATTGAAGACCAAGCTTATTGTTGTATCCAAAAAAATCAGGTGTGCAAACAGCCCCGTAGGCTCTGGCTACCTGCTGAGTTTCATCAACCAGATAAGGGAAAGGAAAATTATTGCTAAGCGCCATTTTTTTCATATTTTCGAATGAGTCCTCCTCATATTCGGTTTGATCATTTGACATAATTCCTACGCTATTTATTCCTGCTTGCTTTAATTCGCTTGTGTCTCTAATAATTCTGCTAATTATTGATTTGACGTAAGGACAGTGATTACAAATAAACATGATTAGTAATCCATTTTCTCCTTTCAGAGAATTTAGGTCGTAATATTGATTATCAACGCCTTTGAGCCTGAAATCAATTGCAGGCAGATCGAACTCACAAATTGGGGTTTCTGTTCTTACCATAGTATAGGGCTAGTTATTTTATTATGATTTTAGTATAGCTTGAATAATGTGTCCTGCCATCATTAATCCAAATATATTGGGCATATAGGATATGGCGCCATTGACCGCTCTGGGTCTTCCAGGCGGTGAAAACTCAGTTTCATGAACTGCTTCGTGAGGAAGGGCCTTTATTTGCACTTCAGTTGAGTGGACCACTGGAAATTTTAATGATGCGCGCTTCATTCTGAGTTGTCTTCTGAGTTCTCTGGCAAGTCCACAATATTCTGTTTTATCCATTCTTGAAATTGTAACTTTTGTTGGGTCTAGCCTTCCTCCCGCTCCCATGCTTGAAATGATTGGTTTATTAAAACGATTGCAAGCATCAATTAGATTTGTTTTGCATGCAATCGCGTCAATACAATCAGCCACAAAACTGTAATCTTCTTCATTTGCAATTTCCTCAGCTTTTTTGCCATCAATAAATAGATTCTTTTCATTAACTACGGTGTCAGGATTAATGTCTCTCAGTCTTTTTGATAAAACCTCAACCTTTGATTTACCGAGAGTCGAATGGAGAGCAATGATTTGGCGATTAAGGTCAGTCTTAGCCACTAAATCAAAATCAATCAGTGTGAGTTCTCCTATGCCAGCTCTGCACAGGGATTCTGCACATGCACCACCAACACCTCCAAGGCCAGCAATAACTACATGCGACTCTGCCAATTGAGCTAACCCCAGTTGACCAACCAGTATTTCAGTTCGAGCACAACCTCCAGCCATTAGCTAATCTTAAAGAGATTGTAAGTATTCTGGTCACATTGTTCAATGACCTCTTCAACAGTATTTTTTTTGATTCTTGCAACTCTCTCAGCAACTTGAATTAATTCATCAGGATTGTTTCTATCGTCTGTTTCAATAACTATCGATTCAATTGGCAAGAATTTGACAATATCATGAAGTTTGTATGCATGCGGATTAGTAAGTGCAGCCCCAAATCCAAATGAAAAGTTTATTTTCAGTAAATTTTCAGCTTGCTGAAGACTTCCAGAATAGGCATGAATTACCCCTCTTGATTTAGAGTAAGACTTAAGTAAATCTGTAACATCTTCTGTGGCATGGACAGAATGAATGATGAGTGGTAGATCAAACCGGGTAGCAAGAGCAACTTGTTCATCAAAGAAGAACCTTTGTGTGTTTTGATCTTTGACTTTAACATAATCTAAGCCACACTCACCTACAGCAATTGGTTTTTCTTCTTCGATTTTAACTTCAAGATCATACAAATCAATCATCTGATGATCTTTCACAAACCATGGATGAATGCCCAATGCAAAATGACTATTTTTGTTTGAATGACAGCAGGCAATGACGCTATCCCAATTGTCTTTTCCAGTCGATGGAATAATCACCCCAGTCGTTGAACTGGATGGAGATTTAACATTATCAAAATCTAAGTGTATATGTGAGTTAACCATTACTTCCTTTGTCTTCTAGTAGATAATATAATATAAATTTTTTATCTAAGATAAATGCAATTTTTTTCTAAGAAAATTTCGCAAGTCTACCTTGTATTGTTTGTTGGAGCGTTTCTAACTTTAACAGGTAATTTTACATTTTTCGAAAAAACAATGCAGATATATCCGTTTGCTGAAAATTGGTTATTCGTTATCTCATTGTCTTTATTTTTATTTTCATTTCTTTCATCCATCTTGTTGCTTATTTGCTTTAGATGGAGCGTTAAACCAATCCTCATTTTTCTATTACTTCTCTCCTCGGTATTAACTTATAGCACTAGTAACTATGGAATAGTTTTTGACCATAATATGATTACAAATACGTTTGAAACTGATGCCAGTGAACTTGGCGATCTCTTGAGCATTCAATTCATTCTGTATTTATTTTTTTTGGGTTTATTGCCCTCCTTCTTTGTATTAAAAATTAAAATATTAAGAATTCCTCTCCTACCTCAATTCTGGCAAAGATTTAAAGTTTTTGTTGCTTTAGTCGTAGTATTTATAGTTGTGGTATTGTCTTTCTCAAAGCATTACACTTCTTTTGCAAGAGAGAATAGAGATTTAAGACTTTACATTGCGCCTTCATATTTCCTCTATTCCTCCATTAAATTTGTTGACTCTAAAATCGAAACTTCTGCCAAGCCATTTAAAGTTATTGGTCAAGATGCGTCAATTAACAAGAAGTCAGATAAAAGGCGCTTAATAATTTTTGTCATTGGAGAGGCTTCTCGAAGAGACCATATGTCTATTAATGGTTATAGCCTTCAAACAAACCCTTTGCTGGAGAAAGAGGATATTATTTCATTCACAAACATGACCTCATGTGGAACTGATACTGCTTGGTCTGTTCCATGCATGTTCTCTTTGCTTGGGCGAGAGAGTTACTCTCATGCAAAAGGAAAAAATATGAGTAATGTGCTTGACCTGGTGAGTTATGCCGGCGCCAGTGTTTTATGGTTAGAAAATAACTCGAGTTCGAAAAGTGTTGCAGATCGAATAGACTTTTTGGACTTTAGCTCTTCACAAAACAACCCTGTTTGCAATCCTGAATGTAGAGATGAGGGTATGTTGGTTAATTTACAAAATTTCATTGACGAGCAAGATGGTAATGATATTTTGATAGTGATGCATACAATGGGGAGTCATGGGCCTGCATACTATAAAAGATACCCCAAAGAATTTGAAGTTTTCAAGCCGATATGTGAAACAAATCAGCTGAATGAGTGCACTGATAATGAGATTAGTAATGCTTATGACAATACAATACTTTATACAGATTATTTCCTATCAAAAGTTATTGAGCTCCTTAAAGGCAACTCCCAAGAGTCTGATACTGCAATGCTTTATGTGAGTGATCATGGCGAGTCTCTTGGAGAGGGAGGGTTGTACCTGCACGGCATGCCTTACTTTATGGCTCCAGATGAACAGATTGATGTTGCAACATTTATGTGGCTTGATGATTCTATATCAGAGCTCTTTGACAAAAAAATTATCAAGGAAAAAGCATTACTGCCTCAAACCCATGACAGCCTTTTTCATACTTTATTGGGTTTAATGGATGTAGAAACAAGGCTGTATCAAAAAAACCTCGATTTGACTGCCAAGTAGGCCTGAAATTTAACGTCTAAGGATCCAGATAATTAAAGGCATTTGCCAAATGAAATCTTACATTAAGAATAAAAAGTGATTATAATAGTGCGCTTGTTCTAAACTGACGTGTATAAAAGAGTTATGAAAACATTTAGTGCGAAAGCTGATGAGGTTAAAAGAGACTGGTTCTTAGTTGATGCAGACGGTAAGACTTTAGGTCGTTTGGCGACTGAGGTTGCGTCTCGCCTTCGCGGAAAACATAAGCCAGAATATACGCCTCATGTTGATACTGGAGATTACATTGTTATCGTCAACGCAGCAAAAGTAGCTGTTACTGGAAACAAATATAATGACAAAATGTATCACCATCACACAGGATATGTTGGAAACTTAAAGTCAGTCCCATTCAAGGAGTTACTTGCTAAAAAGCCAGAAGAAGTTATCCAAAAAGCAGTAAAAGGAATGCTTCCTAAAGGCCCACTGGGCAGAGAGATGGCTAGAAAAATGAAGGTTTTTGCTGGTGGGGAGCACACTCATGCTGCGCAGCAACCACAACTATTAGATATTTAAGGCATATTAATCATGGCAGATAAAGAAGTTTTTTACGCAACGGGAAGAAGAAAGACCTCAGTTGCTAGAGTATATATGACCAGAGGCAAAGGCGTTTTTACGGTCAATAAAAAGCCTATGGACGAGTATTTTGGAAGAGAGACCTCTTCAATGATAATCAACCAGCCTTTAGACGTTGTTGAGATGCATAATAAATTTGATTTCAATATCATGGTCAAAGGTGGTGGTGATACTGGTCAAGCTGGTGCAATCAGACTTGGTGTCACTAGAGCGTTAATGGCCTATGATGAAGCCACTCGTTCTGATCTCAGAGGTGCTGGTTTAGTTACCCGTGACGCTCGAGTTGTTGAGCGTAAAAAGGTGGGCAAGAAGAAGGCGCGTAAGAGCGAGCAGTACTCAAAACGTTAATTTAAGATCTCAGAATTATCAAAAAACCCGCTCTAGAGCGGGTTTTTTATGTCTTTAAGAAATGAGACCTAGTTCAAAAAGTCGTGTCTCTCTAACTGGTTGAAGTTTATGAGTGATTTAATTGACTCGATGTATTCGTCACCTGGGAACGCATAGTTCCCAAGACCTTCAGCAAGCAACATGCCAGTGATTGGTTGTAGTTTTTCGCGTTGATTTTTCCTCATCAGACGAAGATCCTCATAAGCATAGCTTCGATTAATATTTAATACGTAATAGTCGATGCAGTCCTCAAGTGAATTAAAGCTTGCAACCTCATGGATAGCATCCTCATCTCTCTCTTTCGGAATTACACCGCAGCCTTTGGAGAAGCACCAAATTCCAAAATAGTTATTGAAATCTTTAGCAAACCTTGATCTGCCCCAGTTTGACTCATTCGCTGCTTGAGCAAGAACAAGTGATGGAGGAAGGATGTCAATCACTTTAAGTAGCTCTTCTTTTGAAGGCGAATCAATGCGATATTTTTTTGCAAGTGCGTTGAGCTCATTACTACTAAGCTCATTACTAGAAATAGCACTTCTTAGCTCAACTATCTCGGCATTTTTCTTATGAATTGCTGGCAGCAGATAGTTAAAGAAAACTTCCTTCCGAACAATAGTGCTTTCAATAGAATCAAAACTTGGCTTAAAGGAAGACAGTGATGCTGAAGAGACGAGAGAGCTGACAGTAAACAGCGCCAATAAAAGGAAAAGAGATTTTAGATTTTTTAGGGTATTTCTATATTTATTGACCATTATATAATCAATTCAGTATTGAAATTTGGTGGTCATTATCCACAAAAAAATAATCTTATTTATCTTATTTTAAAAAATTAAATTCTTAGAGGTAATTATATTACAAATTTACACAGCGCTAATACTCTTAATGATTAAATTGAAGTTCACAGAGACTCTTGTATAGTTCAGAGCTTGCCAGTAAATTTTGATGAGTTCCCTCGGCAACTAGGCGGCCATTGTCGATAAGTAAAATTCGATCGGCATGCATTATTGTAGCAAGTCTGTGAGCAATGATGAGCGTTGTTCTTCCCTGCATTAGTCTTCTCAAAGCTTCTTGAACTTTTTGTTCGCTGTTTGCGTCTAATGCGCTTGTTGCTTCATCTAAAAGGAGTATCGAAGGATCTTTAAGAATGGCACGAGCAATTGCTATGCGTTGACGCTGCCCACCAGACAATCTTACGCCTTGCTCCCCCAAGTAACTATCAAAGCCATCGGGAAGTTTCTCTATGAAATCTAACGCAAATGCCTCCTTAGCTGCAGACTTAATCTGGTCAGCGTTTGCATGAGGGTCACCATAGCCAATATTATGAGATACATCTGCTGAAAATAGGTTTGGCTGTTGCGGGACCACTCCAATATTTGTTCTGAGGTTCACCGGATCAAGACACGTAATATTTAAATCTCCGACTTCAATACTGCCGTTGGATGGGTCATAAAACCTTTGAATTAACTCGAATATTGTTGTTTTTCCAGAGCCAGATAGCCCCACAATGGCTAGAGTTTCCCCCTCACCAACCTTGAAACTTATTTCCTCTAGTGCTTTTTCCTGGGGCCTAGATGGATAACTAAAGCTGACCTTGTTAAAGTTTAAAGATAGAGACCCATCTGGCAATTCCATGGCTTGAGAGGGGGGCTGAATTTGTGGCTCTTCAGAGAGCAATTCAAGGAGCCTTTCCGTTGCTCCTGCCGCCCTTTGAAGTTGGCCATAGATTTCAGAGATAACTGCAACTGATCTTGCCACCATGATTGCGTAAAAAACAAAGGAGGCTAGTTCACCAGCTGTAATGTCACCGTTTGTGACATCTTTGGCGCCAAACCAAATCATAGCGCCAAGCCCTGTAAATACGAGAATCATAGCTGCAGCAATAAGCAATGAGCTCTGCATAATTCTTCTCTTTGCAGCGTTGAAAGCTTTTTCCACCTCATTTTTGAATGCTATGGATTCTTGAGGCTCACGAGTGAAGCTTTGAACTACTTTAATATTTTGAACAATCTCACCTGCATAAGTACCAATGTCTGCAACAGTATCTTGGCTCTTACGCGAGAGAGCTCTCAATCGACGACCATAGATGGCCATTGGAAGAAGAATGATCGGCACAGTGACAAGGACAATTAATGCCAGCTTTAAATTAGTAATGAGCATCATCACTAATCCAC
>CABWZU010000014.1:0-24754 GCA_902510115.1 uncultured Gammaproteobacteria bacterium
GGCTCACAGGGCAAGTTGCTTTCCATTTCAATTGCTGCCCATGTATTTTTATCAATTGGAGCATACGCCCTCCTCTCTCTAGCTGTTGGTCAATCAGTACTTCTAAGTATTCAAGAGCGATACCTGCATGAACACAACTTTAACACTTTTGTAGACAAACTTCCTGCACTTCAAACCATGGAAGACTTTTTATATCAGACCCTCAAGATGGGATTCTTACTGCTGACACTCTCACTCATCTCAGGTTACTTATATATCACTGATTTTTTCACTCAGCAACTGGGTTTCAAGACTATCCTATCAGTCATGGCATGGATTGGTTTTGCTGGCATCTTGTTTGCCCATATGGTTTTTGGAGTCAGAGGCAGGTTAATTGTTATGTTGACTCAAATTGCCTTTACCGTATTGCTTTTGTCTTACTTTGGAACTAAATTCTTTATAGAGTTCTTGGCCATATGACCTCTGAATATAAAACACTCAAAGGTGAATGTTTATGTGGCCAGGTTTCATGGCAGCTCTCAGGACCCTATGAGTTTTTTGGGATGTGTCAATGCTCGCGGTGTAGAAAGGTAACGGGCGCTGCATTTGCAACGAATCTCTTTGTCAAAGCAAATCAATTTAAGTGGCTTACAGGGGAGAGTGAAGTGGGTGAATACGGAATGGAAGCGCCCAATACTTTTGGCAATGCTTTTTGTCAAAAATGCGGCTCGAGAGCGCCAAGGTTTTCTTCTGCAAGGGGCTGGATGATGGCCCCGTTAGGGAGCACGATGCAGACGCCAGAAATTGAGCCAACACTCGTGTGCGCCAAAGATCATACAGACTGGTTTAAAAAACTCGAGGAGATGATTTAGTCGATATGAAGAACTGCAAGGAACGCCTCTTGCGGAATATCTACTCTTCCGATAGACCTCATTCTTTTCTTACCCTTCTTTTGCTTTTCAAGTAGCTTTCGTTTGCGCGTTATGTCTCCGCCATAGCACTTTGCGGTCACATTTTTTCTGAGCGCCTTAACGTTGGTTCTAGAGATAATCTTAACGCCAATACAAGCCTGAATCGCAACATCAAACATTTGCCTTGGAATAAGCTCTTTCATCTTTCCAGCAATCTCTCTGCCTTTATAGACAGAGTTGTCCCTGTGGATAATGAGTGCTAAAGCGTCAACGCCTTCATTATTAATCAGAATGTCTAAGCGGATTAAGTCAGAGGTTTGGTATCGCTCAAACTGATAATCCATCGAGGCAAATCCCCTTGAGACAGACTTCAGCTTGTCAAAGAAATCAAGAACAACCTCATTCAAAGGCAACTCATAAACAATCGATACCTGTCTACCCATATAGTTAATGCTTTTTTGAACCCCTCTTTTTTCAACGCAAAGACTTATGACAGGACCAACAAATTCACTAGTCACCAGTATGTTTGCTGTAATGATGGGCTCTCTAAACTCTTGAATGGTCTGAACTGGTGGAAGTTTTGAGGGGCTATCAATTTTTGTTACATTGCCTTTGGTGTCTAGAATTTCATAGATTACGGTTGGCGCTGTTGTAATTAGATCTAAGTCATATTCACGCTCGAGCCTCTCCTGAACAATTTCCATATGCAGAAGACCCAAAAAACCAATTCTAAATCCAAAACCTAGGGCGTCTGAATTTTCAGGCTCGTACTGCAAGGCGGCATCGTTCAAGCGCAGCTTTGCGAGCGCATCTCTAAATTTTTCATAATCCTCACCTGAGGTTGGGAAGAGGCCTGCAAAGACTCTTGGCTGGACTGGTTTAAATCCTTCAAGTGGCAACTCAACGGGGTTTTTACTGCCAGTAATCGTATCACCGACTGGAGCCCCATCAATATTTTTAATGCTAGCAATTAAGTATCCAACCTCACCCGCCTTAAGGCTTTCTGTTTTAGTTCTCTTGGGAGTAAAAATACCAACCTCATCCACGAGGTGCTCATTTTTATTTGAAAAGATTTTAATTTTTGTTTTGGCCTTGATCTCTCCATCGATAACTCTAATCAGAGAGACAACACCCAGATAGTTATCAAACCATGAATCGATAATCAGCGCCTTGATTGGGGCATCCGTTTCACCCTCAGGAGACGGTATTTTTTCTACAATCTGCTCTAAAATTTCTTCTATACCAATGCCAGATTTAGCGCTCGCATGAACGGCATCATGCGCCTCAACTCCGACAACATCTTCAATTTCATCAACCACTCTCTCGGGCTCAGCGGCAGGAAGATCAATCTTATTCAGAACGGCTAGAACTTCCAAGCCCTGGTCTATAGCAGTATAGCAATTCGCAACGGTCTGGGCCTCAACGCCCTGTGAAGCGTCAACAATGAGTAAAGCTCCCTCACACGCAGAGAGCGAGCGAGAAACCTCGTAGGAAAAATCTACGTGTCCAGGGGTGTCAATAAAGTTAAGCAGATAAGTCTCTCCATCCTTGGCCTTGTAATCCAAAGAGACACTTTGAGACTTAATCGTTATTCCTCTTTCTTTCTCAATATCCATTGAATCGAGGACTTGAGATGACATCTCTCTGTCACTCAATCCACCACAGAACTGAATGAATCGATCAGCAATGGTTGACTTGCCATGATCGATGTGTGCAATGATAGAAAAATTTCGGATTTTTTGCATATCAATGATAAAATGAATGCTTTTATTTAAACCATGAGATTATATCGTATATGAATAAAGTAAACCCCACATCGTGTGTCGCTACTAGTAATCAAAATATTAACATTCCTGATGATCAGGGCAGAAATATCGTTCTCTACTTCTACCCCAAGGATGACACTCCAGGATGCACAATTGAAGGCAATGACTTCACCAGACTCAATGACTCGTTTGCTGAAAATAATTCAGTAATCTATGGTGTTTCAAGAGACTCTATTGCATCCCATGAAAAATTCATCAAAAAATTTGATTACACTATCGATTTAATCTCTGACGAAGATGAATCTTTGTGCAAGCAGTTTGACGTTTTAAAACTGAAAAAAATGTATGGCAAGGAGCATATCGGAATAGTCAGATCTACTTTTTTAATAAGCCCAGATGGAACAATCCTTAAGCAGTGGGATAAAGTTAAAGTCGATGGTCATGCTGAGGAAGTACTCAACTTTGTAAAGGGACTATGAACTCAAACGTTGATCACGAAGAGGTAAATAAATTTGCAGCACTAGCAGCGCGCTGGTGGGATAAGGATTCAGAATTTAAACCGCTTCATGACATTAATCCACTTCGTCTGAACTATATTAAAGAACAGTGCGGTGGATCCCTAGAGGGTAAGCGCATTCTTGATGTTGGATGTGGCGGTGGCATACTGAGTGAATCCTTAGCTCTTGAAGGTGCTACAGTGGTTGGAATTGACCTTGCAGAGGCTGGTCTTGAGGTGGCTAAACTTCATCTCCTTGAGTCTGGCCTTGATATTGATTATCAATCCATATCAGCTGAGGAATTATCTGAAACAGAAACTGAATCTTTTGACGTCATTGCATGCCTTGAAATGCTGGAGCATGTTCCAGACCCGTCACTTGTGATTGAGGCTTGTTCAAAATTAGTCAAACCAAATGGAAGGATTTTCTTCTCAACCATTAATAGAAATCCTAAGTCATACTTCTTTGCAATTGTCGGAGCAGAATACGTCTTAAATCTTCTACCTAAAGGGACCCACCACTATCAGAAATTCATCCGCCCAAGTGAAATCGATGAGTGGGCAAGATTATCCAATTTATCAATCAGCTCGATGATCGGAATGACCTATAACCCAATTACTAAGAAATATAAGTTGGGTGATGATGTCAGCGTTAATTACATGACTCAATACGAAAAAATAAATCTATAGTTTTTTCTCTAAATTTAACAGCAAGAGCAGGATGGAGGGTCTATCTTTGGAGGAGTAGCGATACCCTCTTCTGATATAACGCCATCTTTATAAATGATGTATTTTCCAGATGGTCTTCCCTTTTTCATCATAATTTCTGAACTAAGTTGGCCCTTATCATTCCAAGTGGTGGCTTTACCATGCTCTAAGTTATCCTTAAAATTTATAACTTGAATTTTTTGCCCTTCTTCATTCCACTCCCTGAGCTTACCTTGAAGAAGTCCTTTAGAGTAATATGCCTCAGACGCAATAGAGCCAGAGGCATACTTATAGACTTCCTTACCGTGCTTCAAGCCATCTTTATAGAAAGTCTCAAGAGACATTCCATTTTCTATAGTATCTGTTTGAAGTCCGTCTTTCATATTAGTCTTTTTTGGATAGACATTCGTGAAGACTATCTGCCATATTATGAATCAGAGTGAAGTAGAGTTCAGGACCGTCATTGATAGAAGCTCCAAGTGGGTCAAGAACTCCTGTATTTGCTTGAGTTCCCTCTACAACTGTAGAGACAAGCTTCGGTTCGAATTGAGGCTCAGAAAAGACACAGTGAGCGTTTAATTCAGTAATCTTCTCTTTCAGCTCTCTAATGCGTTTAGCTCCTGGAGTAACCTCCGGAGAGACCGTTATAGAACCAACTGCGCTCATCCCAAATCGCTGCTCAAAATATTGATAGGCATCATGAAATACAACATAGCCTTTACCTTGCTCAGATTTAAGTTTATTAGAAACTTCATCCATAAGTTGATCGAGCTTCGTATTCATTTTGTTGGAGTTTGATTCATATTTTGAAGCATTAACTGGATCAAGCTCAATCAGTGCTAGCTTGATTTCATTAACCAAAACTTTGGCATTTTCTGGATCAAGCCAAACGTGGACATCAAACTCACCATGTCCTTCGTGCTCATCGTGGTCATCATGTCCTTCGTGCTCATCGTGATCATCATGTCCTTCGTGCTCATCGTTGTCATCATGTGCGTGGGCATCAAACATCCCACCTTCACGCATTTTTATTTTTTTAAGTTTGCTTGAATCAATCAGTTCAACTATATGAGCTTTAGTTGCAATTGCCTCAAGAGGCTGCTCTAAAAAATGCTCTAATTCGTGACCCATCCAGAAAACCAGGTCAGCATCCTCAAGCTGTCTAGCTTGTGAAGGTCTTAATGAGTAGGTATGAGGTGAAGCAGCGCCTTTGACAATAAGATCCGGTCTACCGATACCTTCCATAACACCAGAGACCAATGAATGAACTGGCTTAACAGATGCGACCACATTTATTTCAGCATTTGCAGTAAATGAAAGGCTTGAAATTAAGGCAGATATGAGGAAAATTGATTTTAAATAATTCATTAATCTCATTTCATAATTGACAATCTTATAATGTTATCAGGAAACAAAATCTAATGCAATATTATTGCATTAATAATATATAATTGCATCATTATTAAGCATATTAATTTAAATATCAAAATTTAACGTGAAACAACTAGACGAACCTCTCATATCACTTAATAATGCGGGTATTTATAGATCTGATAAATGGCTTGTGCGAGATGTTTCATTGACTTTAGGGCCGAGTGAAATTCTTACTTTGATTGGACCTAATGGCTCTGGAAAATCAACAACAGCAAAAATGGCTCTCGGCATTCTTAAACCTGATGAGGGTTCAGCTAAAAGGCGAAAAAAATTAAAGATTCGTTATGTCCCTCAGAAGGTTTCTATAGATTGGACTGTTCCGTTAAAAGTAAGGCGGCTAATGAGCCTTACCGGCCACGTAAGTAAAAAGGAAGCTGATCGAGCTATGAATCTCACTGGAACCTTGCATTTAGCTAACGCTGAAGTCAGAACTCTCTCAGGAGGTGAATTTCAAAGAGTATTACTTGCTAGAGCTATAGCTTTTAAGCCAGAGCTTTTGGTTCTGGATGAGCCTGTTCAAGGTGTTGACTTTAGTGGTGAGATTGAGATGTATGAACTTATTAAAAAGATTCGTGATGAACTGCAGTGCGGAGTTCTTCTCATCTCACATGATTTACATATAGTCATGGCTGCAACAGACCGCGTGATTTGTCTCAACGGTCATATCTGTTGCAGCGGCACACCAATGAAAGTTGCTGTGAGCCAGGAATACAAGAATCTTTTTGGAGCGCGAGCATCTTCAGGACTTGCTCTCTACGAGCATAATCATGATCATGAACACCTTTCAAATGGAAGTATCAATCCTGAAAACAATCCTCTTACTTTTGTAAATCAGATTAACAATTCAAACCAAAATCCAAAAGGTGATAAACATGATGGATGATTTTTTTAGTCGAGCACTAATTGCTGGAGTTGGCGTTGCCTTAGTTGCTGGACCACTGGGCTGTTACATTGTTTGGAGAAGGCTTGCCTATTTCGGTGATACACTTTCTCATGCAGCTCTATTAGGTATAGCATTAGCTTTACTTTTTCAAGTCAACATTACTTTAAGTGTTTTTTTAGTCTCTGTATTTGTCTCCCTTGCACTTTTAATCTTGCAACGTCGAGTTACTTTATCTACCGATGCATTATTAGGGCTTCTTGCTCATTCTGCACTAGCATTTGGTATGGTGGCATTAAGCTTTATGACATGGGTCAGGGTTGACTTGATGGGCTTCCTGTTTGGGGATATATTAGCAGTTACGCCTTATGATATTGCAATCATTTGGGGCGGTGGTTTATTAGTTTTAATAGTATTGGCAATATTCTGGAGATCATTATTTGCTGCTACAGTGAACCTTGAGCTTGCTCAAGCAGAAGGCATGAAGCCAGAACAAGCCAATATTATTTTTATGTTGTTGATGGCTGCTGTCATCGCTATTTCTATGAAAATAGTTGGTGTTTTATTAATTACTTCAATGCTTATATTTCCTGCAGCAATTGCGCGTCGCTTTGCAAGTGGTCCTGAACAGATGGCAGTCTTGGCTGCTCTCATTGGAGTTATAGCAGTATTTGGAGGTCTTTTTGGTTCGCTTCAGTGGGATACTCCAGCAGGACCGAGTATTGTTGTTGCTGCATCAATATTTTTTATTATCACAGTTTTAAGTGCGGTTATATTTCAAATAGTAAAAAGCACTCGGATCAACAAAACCAATATCAAGTCAAACGAAATTTAATCTCTTATCTTTGAAACTCTCGAAGATATTGATGAGAAATAATTTTACCGTCTTCAATTTTAGCTATAAACATCACAGTTGAATCTGGAGCGTTTGGCTCTATTACGTTATGAGTACCTACTATAACCTCATCATTTTCAAAGCAGCATAAAAAATCTACAGCTTGAAAATTAGTATCTTTGCACCAATCTATAGTCTCTTTTTTGTCTAGTTTAAAATTGAATCTATCATTAACCCAGGTAAAGTCATTTGATAAAACATCAGACATACTATTTACATCTTTATCATTGACAGCCTTAATCCAAGTATCACTATAAGTTTGAAAATTTACTGACATTATTATTTCCATTAATTTTTAATTAATTAAATTATAGTTTAGATTTACCCTCTCTCTTAATAACAAATCAAACGAAATTTGGACTTTAGTTCAAGTTGATATAACATCCTAGTATGAGCGAATCATTTACTAAATCTGGCTTATCCATTCCTTCAATAGGTCTTGGAACAGGAAATATGTATGGCTCTTCTTGTAGAAGAATAGTTCAAGAGGCCCTTGAACTTGGTTATCGTCACATTGATGGTGCCTCAATGTATGAGAATGAGCATGAGGTAGGTCAGGGACTTAATGACTCTCGAGTAGATAGAGAAAAAGTATTCATAACAACAAAAATCAATACTACAGGCTTTTTTCCTTCAAAAGGCAATGGTCCGCAACTTAAAAATAGTGATATTAAAAAAAGCTTTGAAAAAAGTCTCTCAGATTTGCAGACAGAGTATGTTGACTTACTATTGATTCATTGGCCAATTTTTGAAACTAATCTGGGTGATATGTTGGAAATCTTATATCGACTTAAAGATGATAAAAAAATCAAAGAAGTAGGCGTTGCAAATTTTAATTCACAGTTATTGAATGAATGTAGTGACTTAGGATTTAAAAATATCTTTTGCAATCAAGTTGAATATCATCCTTTTTTGTCCCAAGCTAAATTGTTAGAGACTATGCAAGACTTAGATGTTATTCCTATTGCTTATTGCCCATTATGTAAAGGTGATGTTTCAAGGCATGATGTCCTTATAAACCTGGCTGAGAAATACTCTAAAACACCAGCACAAATTACTCTAAGATGGCTATATCAACAGAAAGTAGTGTCAATTCCTAAGACAGAAAACACATACAGACTTAAGGAAAACATTGATATTTTTGATTTTGAAATTGACAATAAAGATATGCTTCAAATATATACACTTGAAAGAAATCAGAGGATAGTTCCTAACCTTGAGCTCAATGAATCAAAGTATCCTTTTGATTGATTTGTATTTATAAATCAACACCATCCCTCGCATATTTATTTAGACTTTGAAGGTAAGGGAGCCCCTATCGACCTCGTAGATAGATATATACAACCTCCCTCACACATCAAACGAAGTTTGGACTTTTAGATTATCTATTTCATAATCTTCCAGTTCCACCAGATGATAAGTGGAACCAAAATGATAGTAGGCAATATCCAAGGTAACCATTGTGGCTCCGTATCAACATTAACAACCAGAACAGCTGTAACCACAGCAATAGTTCCAGCTAGCATATTGGTTAAATGTTTAGCAATACGTTTCGTGCCTGTAGCCTTTTGTTGTTTGTAAGTTTTGTAATCTGTACAGCCAAGTGCTATGGCAATGAATCCAAAGGTAGTAAGCGTAATATAATGCGAGTTGTTTTCCATATAATAGAATATAGCTAATACCCACATACCCAAGCCAGCTGAAATCACTAATCCTAATGCTATCCAGTCGACTATTGAGGCCTTTCCTTTTCTATTTTGAGCAAAACGCCTTCCAGCAAAGGCTAAATAAAATGAAAAAAAAGCGACTAAAAACAAAAATATTTCCTTATTAATGATTGACATAGGTAATGCCGTCAGAAAAATACAAACCATCCCCCAATAGTAAGTCCTTCCAGCAGTGATATGAATCTTCTTTCCTTTCTTAGAACAGATTGCGAAAGCTGCCGCTAAAAGTGCTATTGTTCCTGCCAGAATGTGGATTGGTAATAAGTATTCCATAATGAGGTTTGGTAGAGTATTGACAAAGTATAAATTAACCCTCCCTCACAGATTAAACGAAATTTGGACTTTAATTATGGTTGACTTATAATTCCTATATGCAAAAAGATAATAATGGCTTTAAAAATGGTGTTGAAACCTGCTGGCATCCTTCAGGTAAAAAATCCTCAGAAGGCCTTTGGGTTGATGGAAGTAAAGAAGGGAAATGGCTAAAATGGTACGAGAATGGTCAACTCAAAAGCACGGAGTCATTTAAAAACAATGTTTGGCATGGAAACCATATCTATTGGCATGAAAATGGTCAAAAAATGAGAGAGAGTATAGATGTTGATGGTCTCTATGAAGGGAAATGGATCTCATGGCATAATAACGGACAAAAATGTGAGGAAGGGTTATATCGGAAAGAAAAAAAGAATGGCACTTGGACTAAATGGGATGAAAGTGGAAATAAAATATTCGAGGGTAATTACAAGGATGGAGAATTAATTTAGAATTTTTTTGGATATTTTGTACAATACTGTTTTAGAGATGGAAGAATTTAAGGGTATAACAATACTAAATAAATATTCTTTAAATTGATTAAATAATTAGGGGTTAAGAAATGAGAATTGAAGAAGATATAAAGCTCGATTATAACAACGTTCTGATTAGACCTAAAAGAAGCACTTTAGGCTCTCGCAAGGAAGTTGACTTAGAACGAGGCTTTAAATTTCGAAATTATCAGGGCGAGACAATAGATGACTACAGGCATTACAGAGGCGTCCCTATCATGGCCTCTAATATGGATGGCGTGGGAACATTTGATATGGCTGACATCCTCGCCAAACAAAAAATATTTACCTGTCTTGTTAAAACATTACAGGTAGACGAATTAGTTAATTACTTTAATGTGGATCAGGATTTCAGAAGAGAGCATGTAGCAATGAGTATTGGGATTACAGACAATGATTCTGAAAAATTTAAAGAGGTATACAATCATGTCGATGAAGGCAATCTAAAGTATGTTTGTATTGACGTAGCAAATGGATACAGTGAGCGATTTAGTAACTTTGTTAGAAAATTTAGAAAGCAGTATCCATACATGGTAATCATTGCGGGCAATGTGGTTACTGGCGAAATGACTGAAGAGCTAATTTTAAATGGTGCTGACATTGTCAAAGTTGGAATCGGGCCTGGCAGCGTTTGCACAACGCGTATTCAAACTGGGATCGGCTATCCTCAATTATCAGCAGTTATAGAGTGCGCTGATGCGGCTCATGGACTGGGCGGACATATTATTGCAGATGGTGGCTGTGCAACTCCCGGTGACGTCGTAAAAGCATTTGCTGGAGGAGCCGACTATGTAATGCTAGGTGGAATGTTAGCTGGCCATGACGAAGGTGGTGGTAAAGTTGTTACTAAAGAGTACCTTACAAAAGAAGTTGGTGTGACCGAAGAAAAATCATTTATTCAGTTTTATGGCATGAGTTCAGATGCGGCAAATGTTAAGCACTTTGGCGGTCTAAAGGATTATAGAAGTTCAGAGGGGCGAGAAGTATTAGTTCCCTATCGAGGTGAAGTGTCTAATACAATTCAAGATATTTTAGGAGGTATAAGGAGTTCTTGCACATATGCTGGCGCCCAAAGACTAAAGCATCTAATGAGATGCGCAACGTTCATTCGTTGCTATGATACTCATAACAGAGTGTATGAAAATAATTAAGCATCGTCAAACTACTTTTAAAGAACTTTTAATCTTCATTTAGTTTTCATTTCTCTCATTTAAAATGAGACAATGAATAATAAAATAGTACTGCTTATAACCTTATTGGTTTATTTTTCTGGGAATTCTAGTATTCAGGCCTCTGATGACATCAGCCAAGGATCAATGCCTGTGGTTGAGTATGTTGATCTTAACAGGTTCATGGGCGATTGGTACGTAATTGCAACGATTCCAACCTTTCTTGAAAAAGACGCATTCAATCCTGTGGAGACTTACAAAAGAGATGATGATGGGACTATAGCGACTACTTTCACTTTCAACAAAGGTAGTCTCGATGGCCCAACCAAGGTATTTCGACCTCGCGGTTTTGTGATGGATGAAACAACCAACGCGATCTGGGGTATGCAGTTCGTTTGGCCAATTAAGGCAGACTATAGAATTGTCTATTTAGATGACAATTACCAGCAAACCATTATTGGTAGAAATAGTCGTGACTATGTTTGGGTCATGGCTAGAACGCCATCAATTTCTGAGCAGGACTTCACAAAATTGGTTGGTGTAGTGGAGTCTCTTGGATATGAACTCGATGCTTTACAAAAAGCAATCCATGCCAAGTGAAAATAAATAAGCACTTTACCCTCTGGATGCTCTTTAATATTCTGGCAAGCATTATTTTCTTAGCCATTGTTCATAGCTAGAAAACGGGATTTATAAAAAGAATTTTTTTGGCTTTGCCTTTAGAGTACGTTGTCAGCAGAGACCTCAATAGCATGAAGCATTGAGCGACCAAAAGAGCGCATCGTTAAGAGAACATAAGAGTCATCACCATCCCTGAATATTATTGTTCCTATATGCTCCATAATAGTTCTAGAAACTCTCCCGACTGAGAAAACATCAGGACTAAGATCAATAGGACAAATCCTCTCAAGTACATCCCTGCTTCTATTGCCGCTCACCCGAATCATTGCCCAGGTATCGGACTGGTCAGTAAAGTATGCCGGAGCATTTAATTGACTAAAAAGGTGTGACTCTGCATCATGACCCTCATAAGTAAAGTAAGCCAAAACCTGATTTTTTTGTAAGCGCCAGAGCGTAATGGATGAATCCTTTGACTCAGTTGAATGCTCCATTTCTGGAAGCTTTAAACCGCAGGACTTATCAATTGAGGATTCAATATCACTCAACTTATCTCTTGGAAGAGCGGCCATCACTAGAGATTTATCTGTGACTTCAGTTATGTTGAAACCTTCAAGCTCTATTTCAACGCCGCCAAGTGGCGACTCTGGTAATAATTCGTAATCAGACACGTAAACGCCCTCCTTCAGGATCATAGAAGTGTGGACTACAAATTTCCACCTCTATATCACTCCCTCTAACCAAATCAACGGCTCGAACAAACTCACCTTTCCTGTTCAGTCCATCTTTAATAAAACCAAGACCAATGTAGCAGCCAAGCATTGGTGAATAGATCGATGAAGAGATCCAGCCCTGATCATTCTCAGTGGTCGGCTTCTCTCGAAGACCAAGCAAGTGAGAGCCTGCCATAGAAAAACCTTTTTCAACCAAATCACTTTTATTAACTGGCTTGAATCCGACCATCTGCATGCGATCACTTCGCTGCAACTCTTCTCGCAGGCCAAGCTTATAACCAATAAAGTCTTTTTTGCCTGATACCATTCCACCCATACCAAGGTCATACGCACTGGTTTGACCATTCAGCTCTGGTCCAGCTGCGTGCCCCTTCTCAATTCTCATAACGCCGAGCGCCTCAGTTCCATAAGGAACCACATTAAACTCCTCTCCTGCTTCCATCATCGCCCTCATGAGTGAATCTCCATAGCGCGTTGGAACAGCAATTTCATAGGCCAACTCACCCGAGAAAGAAATCCTAAAGAGTCTTGCTGGCACCCCTCCACAGACTGAAATCTCGCCTGCCGCCATAAATGGAAATCCTTCATTTGAGATATCATGCTTTGAATCAACAATTTTCTCGAGAAGTTTGCGAGAGTTAGGGCCCGCTATAGCGTATTGTGCGTACTGCTCAGTCACCGAAATCATGTGGACATCTAAATCAGGCCACAACACTTGATGACAAAACTGAAGGTGACGATAAACACTCACTGCGTTTGCTGTGGTGGTTGTCATCACAAAATGATCTTCAGATAGTCTTGCGGTTGTTCCATCATCCATAGCCATGCCATCTTCTCTTAACATTAGACCGTACCTAGTCTTGCCCACTGGAAGCTTAGCAAAAGCATTCACATAGACTTTGTTTAAGAATTCAGAGACGTCAGCACCCTTAATATCAATTTTTCCTAGAGTTGTCACGTCACAAATGCCAACTGATGAACGCGTTTGAATGACCTCACGATCAACGGATTGACGCCAGTGAGTCTCGCCAGGCTGAGGGAACCATTGAGAACGATACCACATCCCGACCTCAACAAATACAGCGCCTTGTTCTTCCGACCACTTGTGGCTTGGCGTGTAGCGCGTTGGATAGAACTCCATTCCTCTTCTTCTTCCAGCAAACGCTCCAACAGCCACTGGATTGTAAGGCGGTCTAAATATTGTTGTGCCAGTCTCTTGCATAGTCTGGCCCATGTTTTCAGCCATGATACCAATGCCTAAGACGTTGGCTGTTTTACCCTGGTCTGTGGCCATACCCAAAGTGGTGTATCTCTTAACATGTTCGACGGATTTAAATCCTTCTTGATTCGCTAGCTTAACATCTTTGGCTGTCACATCATTTTGAAAGTCAACCCAGGCACGGTTTTTACCACTTGGAACGCCCCAATTAGCAACCACGTTATAGGCAACTGTTGGCGTTGAAGCTGCCTTTAGATCCTTGGGTTTAAAGCCTATCTCTGAGGCAACGGAGGATCCTAAATCATGCGCTTCTGTAATGGCATCAGAGAGAACCATTGTTCCTTTTGCTCTTCCTGCAACTGACATACCCGGAGGCGCCTTATCATCAGGCACAAAAGAAGCAATATCTTCATTCCACTTAGGAATACCTCTGTGATGGCATGTTAAATGAAGGTTAGGATTCCAGCCGCCAGAAACAGCCAGTGAATCGGTATCAATAGTTTTACCGTTAGAGAGCTTAATCGATTTGAGCGCCCTTCTGCCTTTCGTATCTACAACGTCCGTACCCATAAAAATTTCTGCGCCCTGAATTCCCATGACTGGGCTAATAGAACGTGAGTCAATAACCGCAACAACGTTGACTCCCTTGGACCTTAAATCTTTGGCCGTTTGCCAGCCATCATCGTTATTTGTATAAACCGAAACCTTTTTACCAGTCGCAACAGCAAACCTATTCATATAGGCTCTAACCGCTCCAGCGAGCATAATTCCTGGGCGATCATTGTTTCCAAAGGCAATTGAACGCTCAATAGCACCGGCGCAAAGAATAGAGCGCTTGGCATAAATTCTCCAGTTGACCTGTCTTGGCTTTTTTGAGTCAGCTCTTGACTCAGAAGAGCGATTTTCGAGGGCACCATAAATGCCGTGGTCGTAAACACCAAAGATGGTTGTATCGGACATCAATGTGACGTTGTCCATAGCACTTAACTGATCAACCGCGTTCTTCGCCCATTCACTACCAGCAATATCATCAACCTTGGTTTTTTCTGAGTTCAGTCTACCACCCATCAGAAAATCCTCATCAGCCAGAATCACTTTTGCTCCTGAGCTAGCTGCTGTCAGTGCAGCGGACAAGCCAGAAGCTCCCGCGCCAATGATTAATATATCGCAGTAACGGAATCCTTTATCATAAGTGTCTGGATCTGGCTCAGTTGAGAGCGTTCCTAGACCAGCAGAATTTCGAATGGCTGGCTCATAGAGTTTCTCCCAAAAAGCCTTCGGCCACATAAAAGTTTTGTAATAAAAACCCGCACCAAGCATCGGAGAAAAGAAGTCCGTTATCGCCATCAAATCGAAGCTCAGGGGTCCTCTATGGTTTTGACTGTTGGCTTCAAGGCCATTATAAAGCTGGGTGACAGTTGCACGCGTGTTGGGCTCTTTGTAAGCTCCGCTTCCAATTTCCATAATTGCGTTTGGCTCTTCAGAGCCAACCGTGACTATACCGCGTGGCCTGTGGTATTTAAATGATCGTCCAACCAGTTGCTGATTGTTAGCGAGCAGAGCCGATGCAAGGGTATCACCCTCATAGCCTCTTAATATTTGACCATTAAAGGTAAAGGTTAGAGTTTTATCTTTGTTTATTAGACCGCCGTCTTTTCTATTCGTCTGACTCATTTCCCTCTACCCATTGTCCTTGCGACATCTTGAGCAAGCTCAACATTCGTAATCTCATGCGTTAGTGTGTTTCTAGAGACAACCAGCCAGGACTGGTCGCCTTGCTCGTGATACCAAAGCTCTTGATGGTCTCCAGCAATATTGTCTCTGATGTATTGATACTGATAGAAGTCTTCAGCAGATGCTTCTTGCTCCCAATTAGTCGGTCTATTGATCAGATCTGTTGAACCCAGATAAACAAACTCTTCTGAATCTCGAGGACCTAGCAGTGGATGATTAATGATCACGTCTTGTTCCCCTTAATGTAAGTTAGGTTGAGCACCAACGCCCTTCTCATCAATAATAGCGCCGCGCCTAAACCGATCGAGCTTGTAGGCTGTGGCAACCTCATGTGAATTATTTGTAGCCAATAAATGAGCATAGCAGTAGCCGCTCGCAGGAGTCGCTTTAAAGCCTCCATAGCACCAGCCCCCATTAAAGAAAAGCTCATCGACTTCTGTACTGTCAATAAAGGGTGATCCGTCCATCGACATGTCCATGATTCCGCCCCACATTCTTAGAAGCCTTGCACGTCCAATTGATGGCATAATCGCCATACCTCCAGAGCACACATCCTCCACAACAGGAAGATTGCCTCTCTGAGCATAGGTATTGTAGCCGTCAATATCACCACCAAACACAAGGCCTCCCTTGTCTGACTGTGAGCAGTAAAAGTGTCCAGCGCCAAACGTGATGACGTTATCCATAACTGGCTTAAGTCCTTCAGTAACAAAGGCTTGAAGCACATGACTTTCAATAGGCAGCTTGATACCTGCTTTAGCCATCACCCTTCCTGATGATCCTGCTACGCAAACACCAACTCTGCCAGCCTTAATTTCACCTTTAGAGGTTTGAACACCTAAGCATTTTCCGTTTTCAATATTAAATCCTGTAACCTCACAGTTCTGAATAATATCAACGCCAAGGTCACTTGCACCCCTTGCATAACCCCAAGCTACAGCATCATGCCTCACGGTTCCACCGCGCGGCTGAGCGAGAGCTGCCTTAATGGGGAATCTTGGATTATCCATATCTAAGAATGGGTACCTTTCTTTGACCTCTTTTGCCTCAATGAACTCGCAACCGGCATCCGCAAAAAGCATTGCGTTGCCTCTTCTGATGAAGGCATCTCTCTGAGCATCTGAGTGAATTAAGTTCATAATTCCTCTCTGTGAGACCATTGCGTTGTAGTTTAAATCTTGCTCGAGATTCTCCCAAAGCTTCATGGATAACTCATAGAATGGCTCGTTACCTGGAAGCAGATAGTTAGAGCGAATAATAGTTGTGTTTCTTCCTACGTTACCCCCACCAATCCATCCCTTTTCCAGGACTGCAACATTGGTTATGCCATGATTTTTAGCCAGGTAATAGGCCGTTGCTAAGCCGTGACCACCACCGCCAACAATGACGACATCATAGCCATCAGCTTTCGGTTCGGCGTCTCTCCAAGTTGGTTCCCAGCCTTTATGGCCAGTCAACGCTTCTTTTAGAACCTTAAAGGCAGAATAACGCGTTTTACTCACAATTTAACTCCAAGGGTAAGGGCTGTTAGAGACGGGGTGTAGTTTACCTTCTTTGAAACGAGTGAATCTGAAAGGCTCCAAAAGCTCTTGTTTTTCGCCAAGCAACTCTTCAGCAACCAGGCAACCCACGCCCAGCATTTTGTAACCATGGTTACTATCAGCAATGATCGTCACATTATTATTAAAGGTGTCGATGACTGGGAAACTGTCAGGAGTGAAGCAACCAATTCCACCCGATGGCTCCTTATGGTAGTGAGGCATCATACCTTCAAATCGTTTATGACAATGCGCAAGCGCTGAAACCCACATTTCAGGGAAATCTTTACTCGCAGTGAATTCTTTACTTTCTGGACCATAAGGGTCAATAGCTACTTCGTTAACAGGTGTATCCACAGTGTAAGGGGAAGCGCCACCCTGAATGCCGCCAAAACCCCAGTCAGGCTTATAGTAAATACCCCATAATTGATCCGTGATCAGGGAGCCGTCTACTGTTGAAAATAAAGGCGCATCGGTATCGACATGAAGAACCGGCGGAATATTTCCGTCATTAGTAACCAAAGTTTCAGGTGGAATTTCTAAGACACCTTCTTCTAGTTGCCAGAAACGCCACATATCGATATTTTCGTGGACCTGACCTTCTAAATCTTTAAGCTCAATTTGTGTTGGCAATCCTAACATATTCCAAAAATCACGCACCCAAGGCCCAGCACCAACTATTAAGTTGTCACATTGGATAGTTCCTTTGTTTGTCACAACAGCCGTCACGCTCTGTCCAGGACCCTCAGTCTCGAAGCCCGTTATTTCTGTCTCAAGCGCAACAGTGACGCCAAGATCTAACACTTTCTTTGAAAGACCTTCCATAGCCTTCACGTTGTTCGCGTAACCCCCAGGCTTCTCATGAAGAACTGAAGTTATTCCTTCAGCTTGCCAATCTTCAAACAGATTAAGCATATAGTCACGAGACTCTTCTTCGCCTTCAATAAAGACACTGTCGTAGCCAATTGCAGCCTGCTCAGCATGAATTTGTTTCACATCTTCTCTCATTTTTTCGCATGAGATTTGCATGTAGCCATTAGCATGATAACTAAATGCCTCAGGATCACTCTCCCAAATGCTGACCGAGTGAGCCATCAGCTTGCGCATCGCAGGTTGAAAATAATTGTTACGAACAACGCCACATGCGATTCCAGTTGCACCCGCTGCAATTCTGTCAGCTTTATCAATAATGACGATTCGACCTTCAACATTCTCGCCTTTTTCAATTAAACGTTCAGCTAGACGCCATGCAGTTGATAATCCGTGAATTCCTGCGCCGGCTATCACGTATTCGGCTTGAGTTGGTAAAGACATATTACTCTCCTTGTGATTTTATTTTTTTTGAAAAATTAAACAAACATATAAATGAATTTCATTAAACATAATTATCAATATTTTGAAAGGACTGTCAGGTTAAAAAATTCAAATCGAATTGAAAATAATTCTACAAACACGAAAAAAATATATATAGACTCTATTCACACATTATGAAAGGGGTTTCAGTTTTGTTGTTTTTTGCAATTAATCTTTATTTTCGCTGCCAGTAAAGCATATAGATTATATGCACTTTAGAGATTTTATTGGCTGTATTATTAGATTAAAAAGCTCAATTTGAACACAAAATATGAAAAGTAAGTATACTTGTATTCAACATTTAGGAAATATTTATGTCTCGTAGATATTACAAATTACCGCCATTAACATCGCTAGCGACCTTCGAAACGGCTGCTCGTCATCGAAGTTTCAAAGGAGCAGCAGAAGAGCTTGGGGTGACTCCAGGTGCGGTTAGTCACCAAATTAAGTTTTTAGAAACCGAGCTGGGACTCACTCTATTTGATCGAAAGCATCACGGTAATAATTTAACAGACCACGGTGAATCTTTGTTTGCTGTGCTTCAGAGTAGCTTTACCGCGGTATCCTCTACCCTTGCCAATCTTAGACGCTCTGCCAGTGACAAAGAGGTCATTATTAGCGCGACTACAGCGGTTTCATTTATGTGGCTTCCACCTCGGTTAGCTGAATTCTGGAAGCAGCACCCTGAAATTCCAGTCAATCAACATGTAACTGATAATACGGACTCACAAGGTGTTGCGGTTGACCTGAAGATTTGTTATGGGTTCGTTGAGAACGAGTCGACCCAAAAGCATACTCTTTTTCAAGATGAATTAGTGCCATTATGCAGCCCCTCTTTCGCTAAAGAGTTTCCTGAGTCGTCCATTGAAGATTTGGCTCAAGCCCCGCTCATCCATCTGAGGGCCAAAGACAAAAATTGGTCAAATTGGTTTTCATGGTTTAACGCCTTAGGTTACAAAGGAAAAATTGCACCGGGTACTCACGTTAATAACTATATGATTGCCCTTCAGGTTGCTAGTGACGGCATGGGAATTGTCTTAGGGTGGAAGCATCTTTGCAAGCCCAAGATTGATGCCGGCGAACTTGTGGTCTATGGAGACACATCAATTCCAGCGCCTTCTGCACTTTACATTATGAGTGAAAAAGAAGACTTGCTTCCAGAAAATGTTAAGATTCTAAGAGACTTCCTGATCAATCAACCTTAGTTTAATTTCTCGTTCATGAAAAATATTCAATATTTTATTAGAATATTTTTGTCTTTCTTTAAATTAAAGAAATAGTATGATATCGTTTTTTAAATGGTTTAATGGGCTTACATTTATTGTATTGATTCTCATTACTTTTATCACAGTTTAAGCTTTTTTTTGACTATCTAAATGAGCATTTCAGAAGACGCAAAAGAACTAGATTCATTCATCAATGAGAAAGTTGATACCAAATCTGTCGCATCCTTTAAGGGTAACGAGCACATCGTAAAACTCAAGCTTAAATTTGATATAGAAAAGATAAGAGAAGCCCTTGATAAGATAAAAGCGGGTGCAGAGTTTAAAACGGCTGCATCAGGCTTTCATGCCCTAGCCATGACCAAAAGAAAGAACAGTTCAGTTGACGCAGACAAAGATCTTGTGGGTCGTTACTACACTCGAGTTGATGAGAGCTATCAAGAGATTGCAAAAGACGAACTCGTTGATGAGGCGTCATTCTCTGAGCTTGTTGATATTTTTAAGGGTACCTATTTTGAAACTATTTATAACGAACTCACTTCGCGATACCCAATTGGAAGAGTCCGTATACTTGAAAAAGATAGCTTCAACTGCAACTCCTGGCACAGAGACCCCGAGCCTAGACTTCATATCCCAATTTATACCAACCCTGGCTCGTTATTTATAGTGAACCATCATTGCACTCATCTTCCTGCAGATGGCTCTGTCTATTTCACAGATACTCGCGGCTATCACACTGCCTTAAATGGCGGAGACAAACCCAGGACACATCTCGTTGCAACCTTGGCATATCCTGAGTACAAGCCTTAATCTATTATGGCTATAAATAAACTTGATCTAAGCAACCTTGATGACGTTCTGACTTCAACCGATAGGGCTAAAGGACTCCCTAATCAGCATTATGTAGACCAAAAAGTTTTTGAAGAAGAAAAACAAGCCATATTGTTTGATAACTGGTCAGCCATAGGAACAGGAAAGGATATTCCTAATCCTGGCGATGTCAAACCAATCAACTTTGTAGGCATGCCACTGATTATGGTTAGAGACAGTGATAGTAATATCAATGTCTTTCAAAATACTTGCCGCCACAGAGGGATGATCTTAATTGATGAGCCTGCCAATATAAATGGGGTAATCCGCTGTCCTTATCATAGCTGGTGCTATAACCTAACTGGAGAGCTGTGCGCCACTCCAATGGTTGGAGGGACTGATACCAATAGCCATGAATCCATTAAAAATGATGAGCTCGGATTATTTGAGATTCGCTCAGCACTATGGCAAGACATCATCTTTGTGAATATTTCCAATGATGCTCCAGAATTTAGGGAATACGCCTCTAAAGTAATCAAGAGGTGGTCAGAGTTTAATAAGCCGCTCTTTCATGGAGGCGAAGGATCCTCTTTCTCTTTATCTCTAGATACCAACTGGAAGCTAGCAGTTGAGAACTATTGCGAGAGCTATCACCTGCCCTGGGTTCATCCTGAGCTCAATGTGACTTCGAGCATTGAGGATCATTACCATATCGAAGAGCAAGGTCACTTTTCTGGACAAGGATCTCACGTATACAACCAAATAAAAGATAACAATGGAGATGTATTTCCTGACTTTGAGAATCTCTCAGAACAGTGGAACACCACCAGTGAATATATAGCACTTTATCCTAATGTCCTTCTGGGCGTTCATAGGGATCACTTCTTCTCGATAATCATTGAACCACTCTCTACCAACAAAACAATCGAGCACGTGTCGCTTTACTATGCTGAAAATCCATCCGAAATGCCTCAACTAGAAAAGCTAATTGAATCGAATGCGTCTTTTTGGAAAACGGTTTTTAGTGAGGATATTGGAGTTGTCGAAGGTATGCAGCGCGGAAGAAGCGGACTAATGTTTGACGGTGGTAAGTTCTCTCCTGTTATGGACAGTGCGACGCATTGCTTTCATCACTGGGTTGCTTCAAAAGTGCAGGCACATAGATTAAAAAATTAACTCAGCTATAGTTTTGCCTGATAGGCGATTAGTGTATTCTCAAGAAGCACAGCAATCGTCATTGGACCAACCCCACCAGGTACAGGTGAGATAGCAGAGGCAATATCCTTAACCCCTTCAAAGTCAACATCTCCTGCAAGAGTGCCATCTTCAAGGCGATTGATGCCAACATCAATGACTATAGCGCCCTCTTTGACCCAGTCTGCTTTGACAAGGTTTGCAACACCAGCAGCGGCAATAATGACATCAGCTGATTTTGTTTTTTCTGTAATGTTTTTTGTGCCTTTATGACAGACCTGAACTGTAGCTCCAGCATTCAGAAGTTCCATTGACATAGGTCTACCTACAATATTGGATGCACCAATGATGACGCAATCCTTGCCCCTCAAATCGAACTTTATTGATTCAAGCATTTTCATGACGCCTTTAGGCGTACATGGACTAATAAATGATTTATTTAGACTGAGCTTACCAACATTTTCACTACTGAATCCATCTACATCCTTTTCAGGGATGATAGCTTCAATAATCTTATTTGAGTCGATATGTGCTGGTAATGGAAGCTGAACCAAAATACCATCTATGGTTTGATTTTCATTCAGACGATTTATTTCTGAGAGCAGTTCTTCTTCGGTTATGTTTGCTGATTTATGAATTTGGTCGGAATAAAAACCAACCTCAACGCAGGCTCTTGTTTTATTTCTGACATACACTTGAGAGGCCTCATCATCCCCCACGAGAACGACTGCTAAGCCAGGGGGTCTCGAATACTGCTTCACTTCATTTGCAATATTTTTTCTAAGATTTTGAGCCAGTGTTTTGCCATCAATAATCTTCATTTAAAGATCTCCAATATATTAGTTTGCATGACGGTTATTATCGATGGAATGACACAAAAAATTAGTAATTAATTTCAATTAGATTTGAATTTTAGGGTTAGTCTAGATTGTTTTGGTTAGTCAATTCCTAAGAGCTTTCTTCTCTTCGTTGCCCAGGTCTGGATTAAATGATCCACTGCAAGACCGATAAACGCCACGCATAAACCAAGCATTAGACCACTTCCAATATTACCTCCAGAAAAAAGTTGTTGCATTATTTCTTGGCCTAAATCTTCAGTGCCAATAAACGCACCTATAATAACCATAAACAATGCAAAAACAACGCACTGATTGACGCCCAGCATAATATGTGGGAAAGCTAATGGGAACTCGATTTTAAACATACGCTGAAGTTTTGTTGTGCCCGACATATCCGCCGCATCAAGCAAAGATTCTGGTACATTTCTCAGGCCTTCTACGGTGTAGCGAGTAGGCGGAATAACAGCGTAGACAATGACCGCAATTAACACTGAAGTGTCAGTCACGCCAAAGAGCATAATCACGGGAATAAGATAAATGAACGACGGAAAAGTTTGAAAAGTATCACAAACCAAAAGAATGAATTTGGTTGCCCTCTTATTTTGCACACAGATTGCACCAACAATCGTACCAATAAAAACAGATACAATGACTGCAAACGTCAGCATATACATAGTTATCAAGGCTCTTTCCCACCAGGGTGTTAGAGCAATAAACAACATAAACGAACCAACAATAATCGCAGAACGAATGCCACCGATAATATAACCAACACCCATTGTTAGAACAAAAGTTGCTATTGCTGGCATGGCCAGATAAGATGCTTTCATTGGCATCAACACTTCCACCAGCAACCACTCGTTAAATATTTTAATATCCGCTCTCCAATTTGAAACCATGTAGTCAACGCCTGCCTGCCAAAATGGCTCAGTGGTAATACCTTTGTTGTGAGGAATCAAATAAAAATAATTAATACCGTTTGCAGTATCAGCAAACACCCAGTTTCCAAACCAAGCAAACAAAAGAGCGGCAAAGAAAACTGCAACAAACAAAAGAGCTGTTTTATTTCTCTCAACAAAAGAAAGGTCGGCAAAGTAGTCGGTTTGCTTATTGGCCCAAGCTAAAGATAATTTATCTAACACTACAGCAATCAGTACAATACATACTCCTAATTCTAGCGCTTGACCTACCCTTAGTTGGTTTAGAGCGAGTAATAAGTTAAAACCAAGGCCCATAGCTCCAATAAAAGAAGCAATCACTGCCATAGCCAAGCACTGCATAATTACCTGGTTGACGCCAATTAAAATGTCGCGCCTTGCAGTAGGTATCAAAACTTTAAACATCAGTTGATAATTATGGCAACCACTCATCCTGCCTGCATCTAAAACCTCTGGAGAGACTCTTTTGAGACCTAGCAAGGTGAGTCGAATCATCGGAGGTGTTGCAAAAATTATTGTTGCAATCGCACCCGCATGGTCACCAATACCAAAGAAGACTATTATTGGTACCAAATACGCGAAATGTGGAAACGTTTGTGCAACGAGGAGAAATGGCGTTATTACTCTCTCAACCGTTCTGCTCTTGTAGGCAAGCACACCCCAGATAACACCAAATAAAACAGAGACCGGCGCAGCAACCAACACAAAAGAGAGTGTCTGCATTGCGGGCTCCCATTGGCCGAATACAGCCAAGTAAATACAACTAAAACCAGCCAATATAGAAAGACCCACACCTTGAAGTTTATAACCCAAAATAAAAGCACCGGCAGTTAATACTGTCCAAGGAATAGCAGGGACACTGGAGTACCACTTATCCTTATTTTCATTCAACCAATCCCAGCCGGATTGATCACTAAAAACATTGGCAAGTGAAACGACTGTCTCAAAACCACCAATCAATAATTCCCGAACTAAATTAATTAAAAACAATAAAGTGGCACCAATAGCTCGCGTAAATAATCGAACTCGACCATAGTCTTCATAGTCTTCAATTTCTGGGTCGTAAACTGGTGTCAACCAAAATTCAAATATGAGGTACTGAGAAAAATCTTGCAACATCATTGGTATTTCCCAAAACGTACTTCTTGTCACCTCGCCAAAAAACCAGTTATACAAAGTAGGTATAAACAGAAGACCCACAATAATGCCAACAAATCCCTTGCTAATAATTTGAAACCAATTGACACTTAACCACTGTGATTTATTGACGCTCTCCGCAAAGCTTTTGTATAAGAGCCCAGCAGTTACCAATAAAGCTATTAGAACATAGATGGCGGAAGTGTTAATGACAGGGTGATAAAAAGTCAGCTCAGGAATTCTAACGAGTTGAGGAGGAAGTTGCCAATTCAGAATCATTGACATGGATTCAGCAAAGCCAGCCGAAGATTGTATTTCACCCTTAACAACAGACTTGGCAAATAAATGACGCTCTACTATCAAATCATGGTAGTGCCCTGTCATTGACATGAGAATAAAAAACACAATCAGGACAATGCCGAATTGGGTCAGTTTAGGACGCTCAGATAAATAATTGATAAAGTTCATGGTGCTAACCTTAAGCGTTGCTTTCTAGTGTTGAATTTTCACCAAATAACACATGAATTACTTTAGACGAATGAACAACACCAACAATCTCATCATTTGCATTGAGTACGGGAACTGATTTAGGGTCGCCGAGCACAGCTTCGGCAACAGTTTCAATAAT
>CABWZU010000015.1:0-24357 GCA_902510115.1 uncultured Gammaproteobacteria bacterium
TATACATCCCTGGCATTTCAGCAGTTTCACCTCCAATTAGTGAGCAGCCTGACTGACGACAACCTTCCCCTATTCCCTCAATAACCGAAGTTGCAATGTCTGGATTTAGAGATCCTGTTGCGAAGTAATCAAGAAAGAATAAAGGCTCAGCACCCTGCACAATAAGATCATTGACACACATTGCAACCAAGTCGATTCCAATAGTGTCGTGCTTATTAACCATTTCTGCCACCTTAAGCTTTGTACCAACGCCATCGGTTCCTGAAATAAGTACTGGTTTTTTGTATTTATCCAAAGGTATTTCAAACATGGCTCCAAAGCCACCAAGGCCTGCTAAAACCCCAGGCCTGAAGGTTGATTTTGCAATAGGTTTAATTCTCTCAATCAGTTGATTTCCTTTGGTGATATCAACTCCTGAATCCTTATAAGTCAATGATGACATATTGTTTTCCGTATAATTAAGATCTTAAAAAATGGATTAAATCAAGCAAAACAATGAGTTTTTCAATGCTTCCTAATGCGCTTTCAGTAATACGCATTATTTTAACAGTTCCAATAGTTATAGCACTACTAAAAGAGCAGTATCTTCTTACAATGCTATTATTTTTGCTTGCAGGTATCTCTGACGCTTTGGATGGATGGATTGCTAAACAGTTTTCTTTTCAGACTAGATTGGGATCGATATTGGATCCAGTTGCTGATAAGGTTTTATTGACCTGTACCTTTATTGCGCTCTACTGGATTGAAGTAATGCCACTATGGCTGCTTATGATTATTTTTGTTCGAGATGTCATCATTATAGCTGGGGCATTAGGATACTTCTTGGGTGAGATGAGTGCTGAAAGTGATTTGTTGGAGCCTAGCCTTATAAGTAAAGTAAATACAGTTTTACAGATTTCGTTAGTTTTTTACCTGCTCCTAGTTCAGTTCTATTTAAGTATTGATGGGTTTCAAGACATGATATTTATAGTGGTTGCTACCTCAACTGCTCTGAGCGGAGCAGATTATGCACTTCTTTGGGTGAAAAAATTTATTCTACAAGAGACCAAGAAATGAACCAGCTTGGTTTGCCAATCAGTTTAAATTCTTCAATGCTTTTGAAGAACTTTGTTGCAAATCAAGAGCTAATAAAATCAGTAAGTCAACTATTTCAAAACCAGCAATCTTCAGAGCTATATATCTATGGCTCTTCTGGCAATGGCAAGACGCATATTCTTCAAGCCGCAGTATTAAAGTCTTTATCAGATGATAAAAATGCAGTATTTGTTGATTGTTCAGAGCCTTTCCCTGAGCATCTAATAGAATTTATGGATCAAATCAGTTTAATTAGTTTTGACAATGTTCACCTTATAGCTAATGAAAAAGAAGAAATATTTTTTGATTTGTTTAATAAAGCTAGACAATCTAAAGTCAACATTTTAGTTAGTGGAGATTCATTACCTGCAGATCTAAGGGCCATGAAAGACATTAAAACGCGACTCAGTTTAGCAGCCGTTTTTAAGCTCGAAGAGCTTAATGATGAGTTCACTATGATGGTGATTGATAGGCAAATGAGTGAAAGAAATCTTAAGATTGATTCTAGGGTCTTCAAATACCTTTTCAAAAACTTCTCAAGAGATTTAAAGTTATTGCTATCAACACTGGATGATTTAGATAAGGCCTCTCTTCAATCAAAAAAACCTATATCAATCCCCTTTGTTAGAAAATTCTTAAACTTGAATAATCAATGAAATTAAAATATTTTTCTATATTTCTATAAATTAGAGAAAATTTTACATCTTTTTTTATTAAAAATTTTTATTTTTAGAATTATTTACTATAATCCACAAAATAGTCGAATAGGCATTCTACGCATTAAAAGCTGAATATTTTTTTATGGATCATCTTCCAATATTTATTAATATAAGACAAAGACCTTGCCTGGTAATAGGTGGCGGTGATATTGCTTTAAGGAAAATTAATTTATTGATCAAAGCTCAAGCTAAGGTCGACTGCCTTTCTCCCTTATTCTGCGAAGGGATTATCAATCTATCTAAAAATGGAAATGTTAATCTCATTGATAAAAGTTTTGAGCCGGATGACATGAAAGATTACACAATCATTATTGCTTCAACAGACGATTCATCAGTTAACTCATTAATCTCTCAATTAGCAAAACAAGCAAAAATCCCAATCAATGTTGTGGATTCACCAGAATTGTCAAGCTTCATAATGCCATCGATAGTTGACCGATCACCCGTCATTATTGCTGTATCTTCGGCTGGAAAGGCACCTGTTTTAGCGAGACTCATCAGAGCAAAATTGGAGACTGTTATTCCAAGTTCTTATGGGGTTTTGGCAGAAATTGCTGGTGAGTATAGGCAAAAAGTCAAAGATAGATTTGGTAATATTAAAGATAGAAGAGCTTTTTGGGAGTCGACTTTTTCTGGTGTTATTGCTGAAAAAGTTTTTTCAGGGAGGATTGATGAAGCCAAGGATGACATCGATACGCAGCTTAAGAATGCAGCCGAAATGGAGTTGGGTGAGGTTTATCTGGTTGGAGCTGGCCCAGGAGATCCCGATTTATTAACCTTTAAGGCTTTGAGATTGATTCAGCAGGCTGATGTTATTCTTTATGACCGCCTTGTTTCGAAGGGTGTGATGGAGCTAGTTAGAAGAGATTCAGAATTAATTTTTGTTGGTAAAAAAGGCGGTAGTGATAAATCTACTCGACAGATTGACATCAATGAGAAATTAATTGAGCTTGCAAAAGCTGGCAAAAGAGTTTGTAGACTTAAGGGAGGTGACCCGTTTATTTTTGGAAGAGGCGGCGAAGAAATTGAATCATTATCTGAGCACGCAATACCTTTTCAGGTAGTCCCAGGAATTACTGCTGCATCTGGCTGCTCTTCATACGCCGGTATCCCTTTAACTCATAGAGATTATTCTCAGTCCTGTAGATTTGTAACTGCCCATTTAAAAAATGGAACAACCAACCTTCCATGGGAAGAATTTATCATTGATAAGCAAACCATTGTTTTCTATATGGCTTTGAGTGGAGCTAATTATATATGCGAGAAACTCATGGATCATGGCATGGACAAAGACATGCCTATTGCAATTATTGAAAAAGGAACAATGCCCGAGCAAAAGGTCTATATTTCATCTTTAACAGCACTTCCTGATTTATTAGCTAAAGAGGATATTCACGCACCAACCCTGATGATTGTTGGTGAGATTGTTAAGCTCAATGAAAAGCTGAATTGGTATGGCAATTAAAAAAATGAAATCTGTTTCTTAATAAAGAAATATTTAATTTATTTGGGTATAATTCAGAATTCTTCGCGGGAGTGGTGGAATTGGTAGACACGCTGGATTTAGGTTCCAGTGTCGCAAGACGTGAGAGTTCGAGTCTCTCCTTCCGCACCATAAATTTGATTTCAAGAGCTCTCAGGAGCTCTTTTCATAACATCCCAGATTACATTCAGTTCACTCTTACTTGGCCTGTTAAGATTTCTTAATTTTAGATTTTTAATGATGGTCTCTGTAGTGGACCAATTTATCTGCATGAGAAGATCAAAATCTATCTCTTTAAAATGCCCTTCCATAAACCATTGCTTCAAATCAGCCATCGACTTTTCAAAATTTTTAAAGCCTACTGCTCTTGCATCTTCAGAAACCATAGGGTCGTTATCCACCAAACCTAAAAAAATAAATTCGTTGTAGTTATTTAAAAAATACTCAATAATTTTTCTTGAACCATTTTTGATTTGAAGTTCAACACTTGAATCATTAGGAATATTTTCACTTAAGTCGGAAAAAGCATTTTTTTTAATGCTAAGGTATATTGTGTCAATTAGCTCTTGCTTTGACTTGAAGTGAACAAATAGCGTTCCAGAAGCAATCCCTGCTTTTTTACTGATTTGAGCAGTTGAAGTTGATTGAATGCCTTTACTAGCAAACAGCTCTAGGGCACTTTGAAAAATTTTATCTTTGGTTGAGAGCATTGTCATTAGTCATAGATTACTCCAGTTAATTCTTCAGATAGTTTCCAAAGTTTTTTTGCGTTATCTGTATTATACGATAGTTCGTTTGACTTTACTAAGACTGGGTAACCTCTCATGCCACCCATTGATGGAGAGCCAAAATAATCACCTGATTCTGCCTTTAGGTCTGTAGCAGCGCGAATCCCTCCTAACGCCCCAATTGAGGCTTTTTGTGCAGCGATTTTATTTAAAATCTTCCATATTGTTGAGTGACGTTGAAGTTTAGTGTCAGTGTATCCAGGATGCGACGCAACTACTTGAAGATTACCTTTAGTTTGTTTTAGTTTGCGTGAGAGTTCATAAGTAAAGTATAAATTAGCAAGCTTGCTGTCACTGTAGGCGCTCCAAGTTCTGTATTTTCTTTTTTCCCAATTCAGGTCATCAAAATCAATATTTCCAGAGAGGTGCGCAATACTGGATACATTTATAACTCTTGATTTAGGTGTCTTTTTTAGAAGAGAGATCAACTGACCTGTTAAAGCAAAGTGACCTAAATGATTAGTGCCCATCTGTATCTCAAACCCATCTTTCGTTTTTGAATAAGGGCAAGCCATAATGCCAGCATTATTGATAAGACAATCTAATGTTTTGTATTTCTTAGTAATCGATTGAGATAAGCTACTGATTGACTCAAGGCTTGTTAAATCTAGTTCTTCAATATCTATCTTTGCATTTTTATTTTCAGCATGAATTTCGTTTGCTACTGACTCAGCTTTATCTATATTTCTAACAGCCATAATGACGGTTGCATTTTTTCGAGAAAGAACTCTAGCTGTTTCCTCGCCAAGGCCGCTCGTTGTTCCAGTTACTACAAAAACTTTGCCTGATTGATCAGGGATATTTGATTCGTTCCAATTTTCTTTTTTCATTTTATCCTTAATAATATTGTATTAATTCCTTAGTTTTTCCCACCAAGATTTTTTTGGTATAGCATTTAACTCAAAAACTTCACCAATCATTGGCGTTGCAAGATTGACATTTTTTTTTGCTGCTTCTTTAGTGATTCGGATAATTGGCTCGTCCCAAGGATGAATTGATAAATCAAATTTTGACCAATGGATTGGAAAAAGGATTTCTGCATTTAAATCGATACTGGCCTGAACTGCCTCATCCGGGTACATATGAACATTCGACCAGTCAACATTGTAAGCACCGTTCTCAATAAAGGCAATGTCAAAAGGTCCATATTCCTCACCTAATTTTTTGAATGTCTCTGAGTATCCACCATCCCCACTAAAATAAGCACTTAAAGACTTGGATTTTACGATCCAAGAGCCCCATAACGTTGAGTTGCCATTGAACACTCCTCGACCACTAAAGTGAAGTGAAGGAGTAAAGGTAAATTCAATATCTTTATAGTTATTGCTTTCATACCAGTCGAGCTCATTAATTTTATTTTTATTTACCCCCCATCTTTCTAGATGAGCTCCAACACCTAACGGTACAATAAAAAAATCTACTAGGTCAGATAAATCTTTAATTGCTTTTGAGTCAAGGTGATCATAGTGATCATGAGAAATGATTACAACATCAACCTTTGGAAGGTCATCAATTAATATCGGATTTTCGAATTCAAATGGCTTACCATTAAAGAAGTTGCTTTTACTGTTAGAGTTAAATGATGGCAGGGGTGATGCTCTGTTAAATACAGGATCAGTCATCACTACCAAGCCCTCAGTATTCATAAGTAGAGTAGAGTGACCAAGCCAAACAAACTTTCCTTCAATTAAGTCTTTCCCTTTAAATTTTATTGTTGGAAGTGGCTTTAATGGATTTTTATCTTTAGGTGGAGAGAACCAATCTTTGAAAGTTGCTTTTTTTTCTGAAGAACGAAAGTTAGTATAGTTTGTTTTTATATTTTGGAACTTTCCTTCAATAAAATTTTGAGAATCTTCAATTGTTTTTTGTGCTTGGTTATCTGGAGTACCTCCAAAAGCTGGCGATACTTTGAGAAAAATAAAGATAACAATAGCAATTGCTATTAGAATGTAAATTAGATATTTAATGATATTAAGTATTGTAAAAAGAATTTCCAAGTATGCCTCTATGCTTCAGTTTTAAATGATTATATCTGATTATGAGTGAGTAGTCAGTCATTTTAATATTTTTTGGGATATTCCTATTTAATTTAGCTACGTCTATTAGGATTAAACATAAGAAATCCTGTAAAATATTAGCTCTAAAAAACACAATAAAAGTACGGCTATATGTTGATTGAGGTTGGACATTTTGCACTTGTTTTGGCGCTGGTTATTTCAGTCATTCTGATTGTAGTTCCATCGATTGGGCTTTATCAGAATAAAACGTCCCTTTCGCAGCTTGCAAAGCCATTAGTTTGGGCCCAAGGCTTTTGGATTACTGTAGCCTTTTTTGTATTGATGAGTGCATTTTTGACGAATGATTTTTCAGTCAAGTATGTTGCAGAAAATTCTAATACCCAGCTACCTATTTTGTATAAAGCATCAGCTGTGTGGGGATCCCATGAAGGATCTTTACTTTTGTGGGTTTTCGTTCTGTCTTTATGGACAGTTGCAGTCTCTATATTTTCTAAAAGAATCCCCTCAAATCTAATCAATCAAACTCTTATAGTTCTTGGAGCTATAAGTTTTGGATTCTTGCTTTTTCTTCTGTTTACTTCCAATCCTTTTGAGCGATTAATGATACCTCCGGTTGAGGGCCGAGAACTCAACCCTCTTCTTCAAGACTTTGGCCTGGCTGTTCATCCTCCTATGCTTTACATGGGCTATGTTGGTTTAGCTGTGCCATTTGCTTTTGTATTATCAGCTCTCATAAGAGGACAACTTGACAGCACATGGATTAGGTGGACGAGGCCCTGGACACTTATATCCTGGTCTTTTTTAACGATTGGTATAACACTTGGAAGTTGGTGGGCTTATTACGAGCTTGGTTGGGGCGGCTGGTGGTTTTGGGATCCGGTCGAAAATGCCTCATTTATGCCTTGGTTAGTTGCAACAGCCTTAATTCATTCCTTGAGTGTGAGTGAAAAGCGTGGCGCTTTCAAACAGTGGACTGTTCTGCTTGCAATCGGAGGCTTTTCATTAAGCCTACTTGGTACTTTTTTGGTGCGATCAGGAGTTTTGACTTCAGTCCATGCTTTCGCGACTGATCCAACTAGGGGCTTGTTTATTTTAATATTTTTATTTGTTGTGATAGGTGGATCACTAGTTCTTTTCACTTGGCGATCTAGTTTATTACAGCAAAGTAATCCTTTTTCTATGCTCTCAAGAGAGACAGGACTGCTGATAAATAATATCCTGCTAGTCACAGCCATGTTGAGTGTTCTTTTGGGGACTTTATATCCACTTATTTTAGATTCGCTTAATCTTGGGAAGATATCCGTTGGAGCCCCCTATTTCAATGCAGTTTTTATTCCAATTATGATTCCTGGCGTTATTGCCCTTGCAGTTTTTCCATACGTTCGATGGAAGAAAGATTCAGTATCCAGGGTTTTTAATTTGTTAAAGTTTGAGTGGATTTGTGTTGTCTTGTTAACTTTACTGTCATGGATTTTCATTACTAAGAATATTTTTGTTATTGTTGCGATAGGGCTTTTTATTTGGGTGGTAATCCATGTCATGGTTCTATTTCTTAAACGATTAAAAGCAAAATCTAAAGTTACAATGGCATTTCTTGGTATGGTTATTGCCCATCTTGGAATCGCCGTGTTCGTTCTGGGGGCAACTGTGACGACTCAGCTCGGTATTGAAAAAGACATCAAAATGACTATCGGAGAAACACAAACGATTGCTGGATATGATTTTGTTTTTAATGGAGTAAGTCCACACGCGAAAGATAATTATTCTGGGTTCATTGGAGATATTAGCGTATTTAAAAACAATAAGGAAGTGACTCAACTTAACCCAGAGAAGCGTTTATACCAAACTGGCATGCCTATGACAGAGGCATCAATTGACCCTTCAATAACTCGTGATCTATACGTCGCCCTGGGAGAGAGTTTAGAGGGCGGTGCATGGAGCGTTAGGATCTACTATAAGCCACTGGTTCGCTGGATATGGCTTGGAGGACTAATGATTGCTTTAGGTGCCCTTTTGGCATCTATAGATCGCAGATATCTTGTGAGAATTAAGTCATGATTATTTCCTGGCAACTCCTTATTATGCTTATTTTTTCATGCTTATTTTTTGCATGGTTTCTTTATAGGCCAGTCAAGTCAGGCTTAAGTGACGATGAATCCAATATTGCAATTAATAAGCAGAGGCAAGAGGAGTTGGCTGTTGATATCAATCAAGGGCTCATTGATGATGAGCAGTTCCAAGTTGCAAAATCAGAAATCATTAACACTCTAGCTAATGAATTAAAGGATAAGAGTTCAAATAGCATTGTAATTGAACCAATGAATTGGTCTATTGCAATATTTATATTATTGAGCGCTCTATCAATAGCCATCTATTCTCAGTTGTCACCAAAGTTTCTTCCAAGTAGTCAAGTTTTATCTGAGCCAATGAGTATGAGTGAGAGTATCGAAAAACTTCAAACCTTTTTAGAAGAAAACCCAGATGACTTCCAAGCATTAAAGATGATGGGCTTAGCTCAGATTGGAATAGGAAACGTAGATGATTCAATTGATACTTTTGAGAGGGCATACCAAATTAACTCATCAGATATTGACCTATTACTTCAGTATGCGAGTGCTATTGCAGCAAAACAGGAAGGCCAATTCGATGGAAAATCTAAAGAACTTATTGAAGAGGCATTTAATCTTGATCCTCAATCCGAGCAAGTTCTATATTTTTCAGGTATTGTTGCTGCTCATGAGGGAAATCTTAAGGGAGCTATTGAGTTATGGGAGAAAGCGCTTTATCTTATGCCACCTGATCATCCAGATAGAAATATAATCGAAGAGGCTTTAGATACCGTAATGAATTTACAAGTAAAATAACCGCCATGAATAATACATTAGAACTAGCAAAATCTCTCATAAGCCAAGCATCAGTTACTCCTGATGATAATGGTTGTCAGTCAATCATGATTGAGCGACTTAAAAAAATTGGTTTTGAGATTCACCCACTTAAGTTTGGTGATGTTGTTAACTTTTGGGCTACGCGCGGAAATAGTGGGCCTATTTTCGCTTTTGCAGGGCACACTGATGTGGTTCCAGCTGGAAATGAAGATGCCTGGAATACCTCGCCATTTGAACCCACCATTAAGGGTGATTATTTATATGGTCGTGGTGCAGCTGACATGAAGGGTGGCCTAGCATCCATGGTAACCGCAACCGAAAATTTTGTTCAAGATAATCCAAATCATAATGGAACTATTGCTTTTTTGATTACATCTGATGAAGAGGGAGTTGCGATCAATGGAACAGTCAAAGTGATGGACTATCTAACTGAACATGGCACAAAAATTGATTATTGTTTGCTTGGTGAGCCTTCGTCCACCTCAATTACTGGGGATGTTATTAAAAATGGTAGAAGAGGCTCATTGAACGGAGTGATAAACGTTAACGGTCAGCAGGGTCATGTCGCTTATCCTCATTTAGCTAAAAATCCAATTCACTTTATTGCACCAGCACTTAATGATTTGTGTCTTCAAGAGTGGGATAGTGGTAATGAGTATTTTCCAGCAACCTCGTTTCAAATTTCCAATTTTCATTCTGGCGGTGGTGTGACAAATGTTGTTCCTGGTGAAGCTAAAGTCATGTTCAACTTTCGTTACTCAACAGAAACCACAAAAGAAGAATTGATGGCCAAGGTTCATGAAATTTTAGATAATCATAAAATTGATTACGCGCTAGATTGGCATCATTCAGGTAATCCATTTTTAACTCCCGTGGGTGATTTGGTTTCAGCATGCGTCAGTGCAATTGAAGAAACCAAAGGTATTACCCCAGAACTGTCAACATCTGGCGGAACTTCAGATGGTAGGTTTATTGCCCAAGAGGGAACTCAGGTCGTTGAGCTTGGCCCTGTAAACGCAACTATTCACCAGATAAATGAGTCTATTTTAGTTAAAGACCTCGAAGATTTAAGTAGTATTTATACTAAAGTTTTAACCAGGATACTAGTCTAATTACTTAAAATGAAATTTGATATCATTACCCTCTTCCCTGAAATGTTTTCAGCTATCAAAGAGGAGGGTGTCATTTCAAGAGCGCTCAAAAATTCAATCATTTCTATAAGGGAATGGCAACTGAGAGACTTTAGTAGAAACAAATATAAAAATATAGATGATAAACCCTATGGTGGCGGCGCTGGGATGGTCATGCAGGTCCAACCAATAAGAGATTGCCTTTCAAAAATAAAAGAATTGGAGCCTGAAACTAAAGTCATTTATCTATCACCTCAGGGTGAGCCTCTAAATCAAAGACTAGTTGAAAAGTTTGCAGAATTTGACTCATTAACTCTTCTTTGTGGGCGTTATGAAGGGATAGATGAGCGGGTGATTGAAAATGATATTGACTACGAAGTTTCAATTGGGGATTACATCATTAGCGGTGGAGAATTGGCTTCTATGGTTTTAATTGATGCCGTCAGTAGGCGGATAGATAACGTTCTTGGCAATAAAGACTCACTCAATGACTCCTTTGCAGATAATATACTTGACCATCCCCACTATACAAGGCCTGAGAGCGTTGATGGTGAATCTGTACCTGAGGTGTTATTAAGCGGTAATCAAGCCAAAATCGATATTTGGCGACGTGAGCAGGCAATCAAAAAAACAAAGCAGAAGAGGCCTGATATTTTATCGAGCTAGTTGCATATTTAAACACTTCATGAATTGTTATTGTAAGGCCAATCGTATATAATTTGACAACATTTTAAATAAACATTCTATGACAATCAAACACTCCTATAAAGGCTCAAATGTTGCGTTAATAACTCCGATGTTTGATGATGGAACAATTGACTATGATGCTCTAAATAATCTCATAGATTTTCATATTGATGCTGGAACGAGCTCCATTGTTTCAGTTGGCACAACAGGTGAGTCTGCAACTGTTGGAGTTAAAGAGCATTTGAAGATAATTAATCATACAATCCAGTATGCAGCAAGAAGAATTCCAATCATTGCTGGAACAGGTGCCAATTCAACTTCAGAAGCGATTGAACTGACTCAAGAGGCCAAAAACCTTGGTGCCGATGCTTGCCTTCTTGTCACGCCCTATTACAATAAACCGACCCAAGAGGGTTTATTTCAACACTTCAAGTTGATTGCTGAGAGTGTAGATATTGATCAGATTTTATATAATGTACCTGGAAGAACAGCAGTAAATATGACTGTAGAAACAATATCTAGGCTTTCGGAGATTTCAAATATAATTGGTATTAAAGATGCGACTGGTGACCTTGCAGTTGTTAGGGAGCTTATAAAAAGTTGTCCAGAAGACTTCCTATTACTTACTGGAGATGATGCAACTGCTGTAGATTTCCTTCTTTTGGGTGGGCATGGTGGTATCTCTGTGACCGCCAATGTGGCGCCCAAGGAGCTTCAAAAGGTTTACATGACAGCTATCGCTGGAAATGCTGACTTAGCCATACAAGCTAATAAAGCGCTGTCAAATCTTCATGAGAATTTATTTATTGAGTCCAATCCTATTCCAGTCAAATGGGCTCTTTATAAAATGGGTAGGTGCTCTAAAGGCATAAGACTCCCTCTGCTTGAATTGTCAAGTGAATTTAGACTACTAATAGAAAATGACTTAAAGGAATTAAACTTGATATGAGAATATTAAAATTAATTATTATTTTTTTCATAAGTGCTATGATTTTTGGCTGTTCAAAAGTTTCTGAACCTATAAAAAAAATTGGAATTGGAACTGATATCATTAGTTATGATAGTGATAATAAAGGTCAGTCTTTGGTTATTCCACCTAAACTTACTTCACCATTAACTAAAGGTATTTTTGCTACTAGTCCGGAAAAAATTGATAAGGAAGTTTTTCAGAAAAGTAACAATATCGACTTAAAGAGAGACAGATATCGAAGATGGTTAGTTGTAAATTTATCACCGAATGAAACTTTGGAATTATCAAAAGAATTTTTGCGCTCCTTTGGGTTTATTATTGATGATAACAATCTTAATATTGGCATTATTGAGACTGATTATTTGGAAAAGGAAACAATTGTTCCTGAGAAATCTCTTGGTCCTATAAGAGCGGCTCTTGCTAAGGCTTTGAAAACAAGCTATGGAATGCCTACTGCTGATAAATATAGAATTCGTATTGAGCCTCTTGAAGACCCAAATAAATCTGAGGTATATCTTACATTGTCCTCGATTGGCGAGGTTGTAAGTGGACAAATGAGATTATGGCAACCTAAGGATAAAGATTTGGAACTTGAGACGCAAATGCTTTTATCATTAATGGTGTTTCTTGGATCTGATGAGGCGGAAGCTTCAAATAAGTTAAAAGATTTTGATCAAAAAAATGTAAATTTTCTTGAGGTAATAACATCAGATTCTGGTTATGCCAATCTAGTTCTGCCATATAACAGAATTGATTCATGGCGATACCTTGGCTGGGCTCTTGATGAGCTAAGTGTAGATGTTGAGGATCGAGATATTTCTGATGGAAGTTTCTATATTAAAGTATCTCCAAATAAAGGTTTCTTTTCAAATTTAATAAGTTCAGCTGGAAGTATTAAAACTTATCAACTCTACGTTAAACAGATTGATAATTCTCAATCTGTTGTTTATTTTGTTGATTTAACGGAGGAAAATTCTAACAGTAGTATTAATTATAGCTTTGAATTATTTAATAATATTTTGGATAAATTCTAGTTTGTAGATAGGCTAGATTGTAATAATCATGCTTACAGAAAAACAAATTCAAGACATATCTGCTGAAGTCACCTTAGTGAGTGATCTTTCGGATCACAATTTAGTTGAATTTTGTAAAATAGCAAATCAAAGATATAGGGCTGGCTCTCCAATTATCACTGATGAAAATTATGACTTTATTTTCATTTCCGAGCTAGTTAAAAGATTACCAAATCACCCTTTCCTTAAAAAGGTTGAGATGGAAGTTGAAGGGTTTTCTGAAGAAAAAATCAAACTACCAGCAAAAATGCTTTCAACTGATAAGGCCTATTCTTGGATGGAGGTTGAAAAATGGCTCGAGAGAATAGCTAAATTTTCTGATGAAATTTCATTTCCCTTTGAGGGCATCTTAATTAGAGGAACTGCAAAACTTGATGGTTTTGCTGGTTATGATGACGGAGTCAAACTCTACACTCGTGGGGATGGAAATAAGGGCAGTGATATTTCAAGAGTCTTTGAAAGGGGTCTTCGAATTTTAAATGACAGTGAGAGAGGTCAAGGCCCTGGTGAGATAGTGGTTAAGAGAAGTTATTTTGAAAGTCATTTAAGTAGTCATTTTGAGTATCCAAGAAACTTTCAAGCAAGTTTGATCAAGGAAAAAGAGTTAGATCACTTTGCAAATGATGCAATAAATGCCAATGCTGCTCTATTTGTTCCCTTTACACAGCTTCCATTTTGGCTGGGCTCTATCAAGGAGTTTAGGGATCAGTTTGCTGAAATAGTCGTTGAATTAGAGCATGGCGTAGATTTTGATATTGATGGAGTGGTTTTTGAAGTAGTTAATTCAGATTTAAAAATTCATATGGGGTCAAATCGAAAATTCCATCGTTGGCAAATTGCTTATAAAGAAAATAAAGAAAAAGCTCAGGTAAGGGTTATTTCAATTACAGCGCAAGTTGGGAGGACTGGAAAAATTACTCCTGTTGTGGAGTTAGAGCCAACCCAATTGAGCGGCGCAACTATTTATAGAGCTACTGGCCATCATTATGGATTGGTTAAAGAGCAGGGCCTTGGTGCTGGAAGCGTAGTAGAGTTAACTCGAAGTGGAATGGTTATACCGAAAATCAATAAAGTCTTAAAAAAGGCAAAAGTTGAGATTCCTTCTAATTGCCCTAGTTGTGATTCTGATTTAGTTTGGGACTCAGACTTTCTTTTGTGTCCTAATGCTAATTTTTGTCCAGATCAAGTTATTGGGAAAATGATATATTTTTTTAAAATTCTAGCTAATAATGATGGCTTTGGTCAGGCAACTATCAAAAAGCTATATGAAAATGGTATTCGTAAAGTTAGTGATATTTATCTTCTAGATATAGATCATATAATGGCAATGGGATTTGGGGAGAAAACCTCAAAAAATCTCATTGAACAGCTTAATAGGTCGCGCCAAGAGAGCATCGAAGATTGGCGTTTTTTGGCTGCTTTTGGTATACAGAGACTTGGAATGGGTAACTGTGAAAATTTATTAAAAAATTATTCTATTGGAGAAATCTTTGAATTAACAGCAGGAGATATAGCTAATATAGATGGTTTCGCAGAGCTTACTGCTGATCAAATTTTTGAAGGCTTAGCTTCTATTAAACAGCAGTATCAAGTGTTGATAAAAGATGGCTTTGAAATAGAAAAAACTCCATTAAAAAATGATGAAAATTTAAGTGATAACCCATTTCAAAATAAAAAAATTGTTTTTACAGGTGCCATGAATCATTCTCGTTCTGATCTTGAAAAGCAAGCTAAGATGCTTGGTATTTCTGTTGCTAAGAGCGTTAGCTCAAAAACTGATTTTCTAATTATTGGTGAAAATATTGGTCAATCCAAAATGAATGATGCAAAAAAGCACAGCATTAAAATCATGACTGAGTCTGAATATTTAAAAAAACTGAATACATAGAATTTTTTTTATATATAATTACCAAAACTTAAATCCGAAGTTGGTTTTAAGTAAAGACATTGACGTTTATTTGGGAATTTCCCCAGGTAAGCGTTTTTTTTCGTCAGTTTAAAGATGAGCTGAACTGGTATAGAAGCCCGCTACTTTCTTGAAGGTAGTGGGCTTCTTTGTTTATAACATTGGAGTAATGATATGAAAATGATAACAGCTTACATTCAGCCAAAAAGACTGGATAGCGTGAGAGAAGTTCTTTCAGAAATTGATATTAATGGTGTTTCTGTTACAGAAGTGAAGGGGTTTGGAAGACAAAAAGGTCACACTGAGCTCTACAGAGGTGCAGAGTATGTGGTTGAGTTCCTACCTAAAGTTAAATTAGAAATTGCGATTACCGATGAGCAAGTTGATGAAGTGATTGAAACCATCAGTTCTGCTTGCAAAATTAATGGTGGAAAGATCGGTGATGGCAAAATTTTTGTTACAAGTCTAGAACAGGTTGTTCGTATTCGTACGGGCGAGTCTGGTCCAGAGGCACTATAGGAGTAGGAAATGGAAAATCAAATATTAGAATTACAGTATGCAATTGATACTTTTTACTTTTTAGTAATGGGCGCACTTGTGATGTGGATGGCAGCTGGCTTTTCAATGCTAGAAGCTGGATTGGTAAGGAGCAAAAATACCGCTGAAATACTCACTAAAAATATTGGTCTTTTTGCTATTGCTTGCACTATGTACATGGTCTATGGTTATGACTTGATGTATGGCGGCGGAGCATTCCTTTCGGGGATTAGTGGACAAGGTGAGACCTATTCAAATGCTTCTGACTTCTACTTTCAGGTGGTCTTTGTTGCAACAGCAATGTCAATTGTTTCTGGTGCGGTAGCTGAGCGAATGAAATTATTTACTTTTTTTGCTTTCGCAGTAATCTTTACTACCATTATTTACCCTCTTGAGGGCTCTTGGACTTGGGGCGGTAATGATGTTTTTGGTCTTTACAACCTAGGAGACTTTGGTTTTTATGACTTTGCAGGATCTGGAATTGTTCATATGGCTGGAGCTGCAGCGGCAATTGCTGGCGTAATAATCCTTGGCCCTAGAAAAGGAAAATATGATAAGGATGGCAACTCAAAGCCAATCTTGGGTGCAAATCTCCCATTAGCTACATTAGGAACGTTTATCTTATGGTTGGGTTGGTTTGGATTTAATGGTGGATCAGTTCTAGCAATGGCAAGTAAAGAGAGTGCTGATGCAGTAGCTATGGTTTTTGTTAATACAAATGCTGCGGCTGCTGGAGGCGTAATTGCCGCACTAGTTTTTGCTAAACTGTGGTTTGGTAAGGCAGACTTAACTATGACATTAAATGGTGCATTAGCAGGCCTGGTTGCTATTACTGCAGGACCTGATACGCCGAGTGCTTTGGCTGCGGCTTTGATTGGAGCAGTTGGTAGTGTAATCGTTGTTCTATCTATTGTTTGGCTGGATCGTAAACTTAAGATAGATGATCCTGTTGGTGCTATTTCAGTGCATGGTGTTGTCGGTTTATGGGGTCTCTTAGCAGTGCCATTGACTAATGCCGATGTCTCATTTTCTGGACAAATAGTTGGAGCCTTAACAATCTTTGTGTGGGTATTTGTTGCTTCAATGTTAGTTTGGCTTGCACTGAAAGCTTTAATTGGGATTCGCGTATCGGATGATGAAGAAGAGTCTGGGGTTGACATTTCTGAATGTGGAATGGAGGCTTACCCAGAGTTTGTAACGAAATAAATAATGGCATCAATTTTCAAGTTAATGCCATCCATTTTTGTGCAAGATGATGAAATGGATAAAGAATGACTTGGCTGGTGGTTTCTCTCCTAATTTTCCACCAGCTATAGTTTTTTAATTAACTCTCATATTAATGTACCTTGAAACCAGCGCTAAATTCTTTGCTTATCGGGTATATTATTGTTGCTACTAATATTATTTAACTATGAAAAAAAATTCAATGAATCAGTCAGCTCTCAAAATTATACTTGTTGACGAAAATATGGGCCGTTCTGCTATTTTAAGACGCGCTCTTCAAGACAAGGGTCATGAGGTAATAAGCCGTTTAGAAGAGAGCGAAAATCTTGCAAACAGTAATGAAATTACCCATGCAGATGTGGTGATTGTCAATGCAGATATTCCTGATGAAGCTGTTTTTGCAAATTTAAGGGATGTCAATAAAACAAAACCTAAGCCAATTGTTATGTTTACGGAGTCATCAGAAGAGGATATGGCTGGAACGGCAATCAAGTCAGGAGTCAATGCTTACATTGTTGATGGACTAGAAGAAAAAAGAGTTCAGCCAATTATTGACGTTGCCATTGCTCGTTTCAGAGAGTTTCAGGCTTTAAAAGATGAGTTAGATGCTACAAGAAGTCAGCTGGCTGAGCGTAAATCAATTGAAAAAGCTAAAGGCCTTCTGATGAAACATAAAAAAATTACTGAAGATGAGGCTTATCAGTCTCTTAGAAAAATGGCAATGGACAAAAATAAGCGAATTTCAGAAGTTGCTGATGGCATTATTAGTGCTTTTGAACTTTTAGGATAAGGAATTTATGAGTTTTTTCTTGAGGCTTTTTCATCATGTCCAGAAACTCCAAATCGTCTAGCTAGTTCGGACTCAATCTCTTCAATTTGAATATTCTCATGGCGGAGAAGAACTAGTAGATGAAACCATAAGTCGGCTACTTCATGAATCACCTCTTTTCTGCCTTCCTCATTAACTGCATTAATGACCTCTTCAGACTCTTCACTAATCTTTTCTAAAATCGAACTTGTCCCTTTGCTGTAAAGAGAAGAGACGTAGGATTGATCACTAGAAGCAGATTTTCTCTCTTCTAAAATCTTCTCCAGTTTATTTAAAATACTATCCATAAATATCTTTTGGATCCTTAATTACATTGGAAACGACTTTCCATTCGTTATCATCAAGTTTGTTAAAGAAGCATTTGGCTCTTCCTGTATGGCAAGCAATCCCACCTTTTTGATTAACTTTAATTAGCACAACGTCCTGATCACAATCTGTAAAAATTTCGATAATGTCTTGGTAGTTACCCGATTCCTCACCTTTAAACCAGAGCTTTTTTCTTGATCTTGAGAAATATACAGCTTTTTTTGTTTCAATACTTAAATCCAAGGCTTCTTTATTCATCCATGCCATCATAAGGATTTCATTTGAAGAATAGTCCTGAGTGATTACAGGAACTAGGCCCCTTTCATTGAATTGAATGATATCTTGAGGTTTCATTTATAGTTATTTATTTTTTAATTTAATTTTACAGTTGGATTCTGGGGAAATTGATAGTATTTAATTAGAGTCCAGCTTTGAGGCTGGCAACAATAAATTGATCTAAGTTTCCATCTAGAACATCTTGGGTATTACTACTCTCAATGCCAGTTCTTAAATCTTTAATTCTGGATTGATCTAAAACATACGAACGTATCTGGTGACCCCATCCAATATCTGATTTTAAATCTTCGACATCTTGCTTCTCCAAGTTCCTTTTTTGAATTTCAAGTTCATAAAGTTTTGACTTTAATTGTTTCATTGCCTGATCCTTATTTGTATGCTGAGATCGTCCATCTTGGCATTGGACAACAGTTGAAGTCGGTAAATGAGTTATGCGCACAGCAGATTCAGTTTTATTAACGTGCTGACCCCCCGCACCAGAAGCGCGATAGGTATCAATTCGTAGTTCAGATGGGTCAATTACAATTTCAATATCATCATCAATCTCAGGTGATACAAAAACTGATGAAAATGATGTATGCCTTTTGCCATTAGCGTTGTATGGAGATTTTCTAACAAGTCTATGGATGCCTATCTCACTCCTAAGCCAACCAAATGCATATTCCCCATCAAAATGAATTGTTGCGGACTTTATGCCAGCAACATCACCCGCTGAAACTTCCATTAATTTCACATTAAAGTTGTGTTTATCTCCCCATCTTAAATACATTCTCAAAATCATTTCAGCCCAATCTTGAGCTTCAGTTCCCCCAGAGCCTGATTGAATATCAAGATAAGCTGAGTTTCGATCCATCTCCCCACTGAACATTCTTTCAAACTCATACTTTGAAATTAAATTCTCTGTCTTATCTAAGTCTGCTAATAGCCCATTGACTGTATCAACATCATTTTCGCTTTCAGCCATTTCTAAAAGCTCTTTAGCATCGCTTAAGATACTATTTGACTTTAAAAATGTTTCACATAAATTATCAAGCTGAACTCTTTCTTTACCTAAAGATTGAGCTTTTTTGGGATTTGACCAAACATCCGGGTTTTCTAACTCCAACTTAACTTCTTCAAGTCGATCTTGTTTCTCTTCAAGCTCAAGGTGATCAGATAAAACTCTAAGACGCTCTGTAAGCGCAGATATTTTTTGGTAGTGTGCAGATAATTCCATGACTCTATTTTAATGCGACAAGTAATAAAAAAGCCCCAAAATAGGGGCTTTAATTTTGCCTCTTAAAAATTATTTACTTTCTTAGGCCTAAACGCGAAATCAAATTAGCGTAGGCTGAAAGATCATTGTTCTTGATATATGCAAGTAATTTTTTACGTTGAGAAACAAGTCTTAAAAGCCCTCTTCTAGAGTGGTGATCTTTCTTGTGAGTCTTAAAATGCTCAGTTAAATGCCTTATTCTAGCTGTAAGAAGCGCAACTTGCACATCAACAGACCCAGTATCAGAAGGGTCTTTTTGGTATTCTTTAATAATAGATTGTGTATCAATTGACATATTTGTAGTTCATGTATCAAAAAATTAAGTTGTGGATTATACTCTATTTTTTTAAAATGTTGTATTTCTAATCAAATAATATTAATTATATTTATAAAAGTTTTTTTCATCATTAGGTCTTGTTTTAAAGCGACGATGAATCCACAAATATTGTTCGGGCGATTTACTGATTTGCTTTTCAAGAATTTTATTGACAACCGTTGCATCATGGACAGGATCAGAGGTAGGATAATTCAAAATTGGTTTTTCAAATGACATTGAATAACCCTTCTTAGTTCGAATAAAGCTATAAGGTATCACCCTAGTATTATTATTTTTTGCGAGTCTAGCAGTCGCTGCTGGAGTTGCTGTTTCTATTCCAAAAAGTGGCGCAAAGACACTATTGTTTTTGCCTAAATCCTGATCTGGGGCATACCAAATTGGAAGGCTATTATTGATTGCTTTAACAATCGATCTGGTATCAGTACTCTTAATCATTACGGCTCCATTCTTTTTGTATCCTTTAACCATGACCTTGTCAAATAACTTATTGTTTTGAGGTCTATATACGTTTGCAATCGTATGATTTAGGAGCAGTGCTCGACTCCCCAGCATGAGAGGCATAAAATGAGAGCAAAGGAGAATAATTCCTCCTTCTTCCTGAAGAGCATCTTTAAAGATCTTTTCATTTGTGATCGTTAGAAGCTTTCTTATTTTATTGTCACTACCATAATAAGCATTTGCGGTTTCAAATAAGCTCACACCTATTGCTTCAAAGTGTCTTTTTACAAGGAGATTTACCTGCTTTTGTTTTTTTTGAGGAAAGCAATGAGAGATATTGGAGTAGGCAGTTGATCTAAGCTTATGCATAAATGGATAAAGCACTCTTCCTATTGATTTTCCAATCATAACCTGAACATTGAATGGAATCAAAACACCAATACGCATGAATAAGATTAGAATCCAGGTTGGTATGAATTTAGGGTGAATGAATTCGGTGTTTAACATTAAAATAAAAAGAAAACTAAACTAAAGACTAAGCTGTAAATTATGCCATTTATTGACAGAGATTTTATCAATGATTTACCCAATAGAGTAGATATTATTAGTCTAATAAATAAGCGCGTAGCTTTAAAAAAAGCTGGAAAAGATTATAAGGCTTGTTGTCCATTTCACGAAGAGAAGACTCCCTCCTTTACTGTGGTTCCAACTAAGCAAATTTATCACTGTTTTGGCTGTGGTGAAAGTGGAGGTGTTATTGATTTTGTTATGAAGTATGACCACCTATCTTTTGTTGAGGCTATTGAAACAGTTGCTGGAGAATCAGGAGTTTCAGTTGTTTATGATCAAGCTGCTAAACCAATCGATAAACGCTTCAAGAGATACAACCAAATCATGTCAGAACTTAATAATTTTTATCAAAACCAACTTAAGAGCTCATCAGCAAAGCATAAGGTAGTTAGTTATGCAAAAAAAAGAGGAATTAGCGGGACGATTGCTAAAAGATTTGAGTTAGGATTTGCCCCACCTGGCTGGACTAATCTTTTTGATGAATATTCTGAGAAAGAGGAGTCTGTTCAAGATCTTCTCTCAATGGGAATGATTGTTCCAAAAAAAGATAAAAAAGATGATTATTACGATCGATTCAGAGATCGGCTTATGTTTCCTATTCATAATTCAAAAGGCTCTGTGATTGGATTTGGAGGGCGAGTTTTATCGACTATGGATAACCCCAAGTATCTAAATTCTCCAGAAACACCTCTTTTCTCAAAGTCAAAGGAATTATATGGCCTTTACCATTGCCGCAAATACAGTCGGAGAATTGACTCAATTCTTGTTGTTGAGGGTTATATGGACGTTATTGCTCTTCACCAACAAGGGATTACCAATGTTGTTGCTACTCTAGGGACAGCAACAACTCCAGCTCATTTGCAAATTTTATCTCGCTCTTCTGAAACCATTGTTTTTTGTTTTGATGGTGATAAGGCAGGCAGAGATGCAGCATGGAAGGCGCTCAAAACATCCTTACCCGCTATAACTTCAGGACTAATTATTAAGTTTCTCATTTTGCCTGAAGGAGAAGATCCTGACACTCTCATCAATAGGGAGTCTTCAAAAGCATTCAGCAAGAGAATTGAAGGTGCGCAAACACTCTCAAGTTTCCTGATTGATCATATTAAGGGAGAGGTTCCATTTGATACGATTGAAGGCAAAACCCTATTTTTGGAAAAGTCAGCGACTTTGATCAATATGGTTAACTATTCTATCTATCGACAACAATTAATAGAAGGGATTGCGAATACGATTGGCCAAAATATTATTCAAGTAGAAAAAGCTGTGGAGCAAAATAAAACTCAAAATGTCCAGTTTTCCAATGCCTATGAAGCTGATCTAAAGCAATTGAGTCCTAAGCCAATGAGCCAAATGATGAGTAATAAAAGTAATTCTAGTATGAAGAGTTTGATGTCAAGAATGATATCTTGTGTTTTGACTTATCCATCAATTGTAAATGACCCTGAGACGTCGAGTGTTATTGAAGAAAGAGTCAGAAAACTTCCCAAGTCTGAAGTTTTATTAGAGCTAATTAGACATACTCAAGTCGAGTCAGATCTTTCAAAAGAGGCTTTATTGGATCCCTATAAATCTAAGGAGAGAGTTTATCTGCGTTTACAAGAGTTGAGTATTTTGAAGCCTTTTCTGAGTGAATTTGAGGCCAAGGAAGAGTTCGGTTATTCATTGACTGCAGCAGAAAAATATTACGAAAGAAAGTCAACAAAAGCCTCAATACTCTCTGCAAAAACTCATGACGAAGAAAAAGCTGTAATGAGAAGCATTATGAAAAGTAAGATAAAAACTGTAAAACAGAAAAAAACATCCTAGCCCTCTATCAGAGGACTTATCTCTGTGTCACTAATAAGGATTCTCTGCATTGCCTTTTGGAAAGCAATGGAAGCTGAATTTGAACCTTCACAACGATTTCTTAAAGTTGGATCCCAAGAAAAAAAACATTTTTTTGGGTAATCCAGTCGAACTGCCATAATATATTTTGGTTTTTCTGCTGGAGAATAGCCAACAAAATAAGTCCGCTTAGCACCGTCTTTACTATATTGTCCATCTATCACCATTTCCGCTGTACCTGTTTTTCCAGCAACTGAATATCCGTCAATAACAGCACGATATCCTGAGCCATTATCTGAGGCAACAGAATCAAGTATTTCAGAGATTCTTTTAGTGGACTCTGGCGTAAAAACCTGTTCAAATGACTCATTATTATTTTTCTTCGCCTTAATTAATTTAAGTGAGGGTATAGCGCCTTCATTAGCAAAGATTAGGTATGCTCTAGCAAGTTGCGCGAGGTTTGTTGTCATGGGGCCATGACCAAATGAGAGTGACCTCTTATCACTCTCTCTCCAGCTACTAAAGTGCCTCAATTCTCCTTGATTTTCAGCTCCAGGCATAATTCCTAACGATCTACCAAAACCTAGTTTTTCCCAGGTATTGTAGAAGTCTTCATTTTTAATATTTTCGGCTACCATAACGGTTCCGAGATTATGAGATTTTTCTAGAATTCTTTGTATAGTCATCTGAAAAAATTTGTTATCTGGCTTTATATTGGCCACTCTTCTAGTGACGTCAATTAACTCATCATCTGTTGCCGTAATGATTCCTTTGTCAAGAGCTAACAACATAGTAAACGGCTTCATAGTTGAGCCTGGTTCTGTTTTATCTGACAAAACTCGATTTCTGTAATCATCAGCACTGAAAATCTCTAGCTTATTAGGATCTGTTGAAGGGTAGTTTGCAAGAGCCAATATTTCTCCATTTGGAGAAAGAACTATAGCAGCAGCAGAGTCGGCTTCATGGAATTCAGCCTGCTCTTTGATGGCATTAAAAACATGAAATTGAATATCCGAATCGATTGTAAGAGTAAGGTTTTCACCTTCTTCAAAATTTTTAATGATTTCAGCATCGTAATAAATATTTGAGTTATTCTTATTGTCAGCTATCCTTTTAATACCATTCACTCCAGCTAGATATCGATCATATTCAGCTTCAACTCCAAAGACGCCAATATTCTCAGAATTTAATTTTCCTATTAATGGAGCAATAGAGTCTTTCTTTGGATAGTAACGAAATCCACTTGATTCAATTGCAACGCCAGCAATTTTCTGCCTAGAACATTTAATAACTTCAATATTCTCTCTGGTTGTCAGCTTCATTCCGATAACTTTTTTTGCTTTATCAACTAAGCTAAGAGATGGAATCTTGACTTCATTTAAACAAACTTTAGATCTCTTTTTCTTAAGTTCGGAAATATTTTTTAAAATAGGATCATTCACTTTTAGCTTGTCTTTAACTATGAAGTACTTCCTATTTTTAGCCCTCTTATTATCAATTTGATCTCTAAAATCTTGAATAGGTATCTCTAATGCATCAGCCAATAAATCAATGTATTCATCTTGAATGATCATTGGATCAAGATTGATTTTTTTATGAATCAGATTAATTGCCAGTAAATTATCATTTCTATCAAGAATATTTCCTCTCATAGATTTATCCACTAAAGAAAATTCTGAATTTTTTGATGCTTTTGTTTTTAATGTCATATCATTGGCTTGAATATCATTCACAGTAAAAGCCCGATAAGTGAATATCAACACAATCAATGTAAAGCAAACTTTGACCAATGCCTGTCTATTTCTATAGCCCTGAACTCGAGCAATTCTCATATACTGACATCCTCCCATTCAGACTCGATAGGCACAAACATCAATAACTCCTCCTTAAATTTTTGGAACACATTAACTCCACTTTGAATTTCTGAATACTCCATCAAGAGCTGCCTATTTAAAGCGTTTATTTTTTCATTTTCTGATTTAAGAGTTTTTTCTTCTCTATGCA
>CABWZU010000016.1:0-23534 GCA_902510115.1 uncultured Gammaproteobacteria bacterium
TGCCTTTGCAAGACCTGAACCAATCGATGAGGCAACCTCGGCCACAGTCAAAGACTGATCATATGACTTAACTGTGCCGTCAGGCAGTGTTATATTAGGCATAACTCATGAAAAAAACAAAAAATCCAATTTTACCTTGATAGATTGTTATCCATTACCCAAATTAAGTCTTTAAATTACTTTTGGAGAGTAACAATAAAGTATATTACAACGATATGAAAATATCGCGCAAATCTCCCGAACTTCTTATTCTTATCATGACTGTTGGTGCTGGATTAAGTTGGGCAGTTTGGCTTAATCTCTTAAATAACTTTGCAATTGAAAAGGTTAACTTTTCTGGTGCAGAGATTGGAATATTGCAGAGCTTAAGAGAAGTTCCAGGTTTTCTAGCTTTTACTGTGATCTTTGTTTTGGCCTTTGTTAGAGAACAAAAACTAGCCTATATTTCTTTTGGCCTGATGGGATTTGGAGTTTTAATTACAGGCCTAGTAGAGACGAATTTAACCTTTTATTTAGCGACCATCGTCATGTCAACTGGCTTTCATTATTACGAGACAATCTCAAGCTCATTAACTTTGCAGTGGGTTGATAAAGACAAAACAGCCGAGTTTTTGGGGAGAGTCATTGCTACTCGCTCTGCTGCTTCAATAGCCGCATTTAGTCTAGTCTGGATCATGTTTGAAATATTCGATATAGAATATTTGTGGATTTATTTTGTGGGTGGTGGCTTTTCAGTTCTAGCTGCATTATTCTGTTGGCAGTACTTTACTTACTTTCCACAAGAAGTTACTCAAACCAAAAAAGTAGTGCTAAGAAAGCGCTATTGGCTATATTACGCCTTGCAATTTATGGGCGGAGCAAGAAGACAAATATTTGTCGTTTTTGCTGCGTTTCTAATGGTTGAAAAATTTGAATTTAGCGTTGGCGAAATATCTCTTTTATTACTTGCAAACGCAGCTATTAATGTCACATTGGCTCCTAAAATTGGAAGGCTCATTCAAAGGTTTGGTGAACGCCGTTCTCTCATTTTTGAGTATGTTGGCCTTGCTCTAATCTTTATTGGGTATGCTCTAGTGGAGAGCAGCGCATTTGCAGTTTTTCTGTATATTGCTGACCACCTCTTTTTCTCTATTGCGATTGCACTCAAAACGTATTTTCAAAAAATAGCAGATCCAGCTGATATCGCTTCTAGTGCAGGTGTGTCATTTTCTATTAATCATATCGCAGCGGTATTTATTCCAGTCGTTTTTGGCCTCATTTGGCTCTATTCTCCCTCATTAGTTTTCTTAGCAGGGGCTGGAATGGCTATTTTGTCTCTTTTGCTTGCTCTTAATATGCCAGCAAAGCCAACAGCTGGCAATGAAGTTTTATTGGGTAAATTTTCATAATTTTTGTTTGACTAATATAGTTCGTATTGATATACTTTTTGCATGAATGAAAGTTTTAGAATTGCGCAAAAAATAGGCTTGATGTTTTTACCTAATTCGCCTATTCCCACTGATATAAAACAATGGGCAACCCAACAACTTCGATCGAAATCGCCAGCCCTCGGAATTAAAAGCGCTAGTTCATATAAAAAACCTCAAGTTTTAGAGTGGCCAAAGTCACTTCAACCCAGCCTCCAGAAGCGCGATGAAATGTTTTGGGCTTTTAAAGAAAATAAAGAAAAGTTTCGCAGGAATATGCCCGGCTTTCAAACTGAAGCTGATAAAAGTAGAAATAGACAAGAAAATCTTATGGAGGATTTAGATGCACTGAAATTCGCACATAGAAATGTTTATGGCGAGGATCAGTTGAGGCTTCGATTTAGTTCATTTTGGGCAAACCATTTCAGAACTGCCAATATCTTTGATAATGGTAACCATATTGGTCATGCTATTGATGAGGCTATTCTTGCCAACATAAACAGTGATTTTTCTAATATGTTATATAAAGTCACATCGCATCCATCTATGCTGATTTATTTAGATAATACTTATAGCGCTGGACCAAACTCAAATGAAGCTATCTGGGCCAGAAATAATGGGAGGCAAGCAGGCCTTAATGATAATTTAGGAAGGGAGCTTCTTGAGCTTCATACCGTATCACCTTCTGCCAACTATACTGAAGCAGATATTAAGGCTGCTGCCAAAATTTTGGCAGGCTGGGGTGCTGAGCCAGGCAGAATCAGTGGCGATCGTTTGATCTCTCTATCTGAGAGGAATAGAAAGATTAAGGAAATAGGTGGAACACTTAACTCTTGGGATTACTTTAAGACAAATTATGCTGAGCCTGGCAACAAAACTGTTCTGGGTAAAACTTTTGGGCCTGGCAAGGGTGCGCTTAGGCAGTTGACAGATTTTCTTGCAAATCATGATCAAACTATAAAATATGTTACATTCAAGTTAGCTCAACATTTTGTGAGCGATAGTCCTAGTCAAACGGATTTAGATCATATTTCCAAAATATGGCGAGAAAGTAATGGAAACTTGGATCAAATACATACTGCTGTCATTGAGCGAGCTATTGCCTCAAAAGATCCAAAATTTCAGTGGCCAATGAATTGGCTATTTCAAGTTACCAGACTGAGCGGAGCTAATGCCTTCCTAGGATGGGAAGAAGAAGAAAATAATGATTACAATGATAACATTATGCGCACAAGAAAAATTTTTGAGGAACTTGGGCAAGGCTTCTGGCTTCCCGGACAGCCTAACGGTTATTCTAGTGATAAAGCTGAATGGCTCTCTGGAGAAATGTTTGAACGCCGCATTAGATTTGCAACTTCACTTTATAACGGAGGATTTCCTACTCAAAGAGTTGAAGATATAATGAATAGAATTGGCGCTAATAATGTTACACGTGAGCTTGTGGATGGCGTCAATGGAGGTCAAAGAAAGTTTGTTGCCTTAATGTGCAGTCCTGAAATTATGGGGTTAGAAAATGCCTAAATTTACTAGAAGAGAATTTTTAAAAGCGTCAGGTGCCTCTTTATTTTTAGCTGGACTTCCTCTTCCTGGTTTTACAAAAGACAAGCCACCTGGAACGATTTCAGTCATCATACTTGAAGGAGGAATGGATGGTTTGACAGCAGTTCCTCCATTTGGGGATCCTAACTTATTCAAAATGAGAAAAAGTTTAACGCCTGAGAATTACTTAAAATTAAATTCATTTTTTGGGCTTCACCCTTCATTCAAATATTTTAGCGGACTACTAGCTAAAAATAATGCTTCAGTTGTTCACGCAACCAATTTCCCTTATACCAAGAGATCACATTTTGAAGGCCAAAATCTGATGCAAGGTGGCGGTCTAAGCCCCTTTTCAGAAACCTCAGGCTGGCTTGGAAGAGCGCTTGATCTTGCCAAGACCCCTGGAAGATCAATGTCACTCGATATGCCGCTTTTGCTTAGAGGTGCTCATGAAAATGATAATTTTTTTCCAGCAAGTATAAGAAATTCTGGTAGTTTAACAACCGACCTCATCAATATGATTTCAAATGCTCACGCTGAAGAAGGATCATCGGTATTTAATAAAGTGAGCAAAAAAAGTTCTCAAAAAGACTCTGTTGTTCCTAGGGACCCTGCAAGTCTTGCAAAATATGCTGGCAAGGCAATGGCAAAGGAGAATGGACCCCTATCATCTGTTATTAAGGTTGATCAATTTGACACGCATGCATCACAGGGGGCAGATGAATATGGCAGACATGGCGAGAGATTGGCTATCGTTGATGACATTATTGCAGGTTATAAAGAGGGTCTTGGGGAGGCTTGGGACAGAAGCATCATTCTTACCTTAACTGAATTTGGAAGAACAGTTAAAGAGAATGGAACCTGGGGTACGGATCATGGATGGGGTTCAGCTGCACTTTTAGCTGGAGGGGCAATAACTAAAAGTAGAGTAATTTCAAAATGGCCTGGATTAGCTGAGAGAGATTTATTTGAAAATCGAGATCTTGTATCTACGATAGATTACCGCTCTGTATGTGCGGCATGTATAGAAAATGCGCTCGGACTTGATCATGATTTAATCGTAGACAAAGTTTTCTATTCGCCAAAATTGCCTCGAGTCTACGATTTTATTTTTTCATAGACTTAATAAAGCTCTATTTAAGTTATGAAAAATATTTATCTACTTTTAGTCATTCTTTTAATCTCATTTCAGAGTCATGCATCCAAATGTCCCGATGGAAGCGACCCAGTGAAATCGGTTTCTGATGATGGCACATACTATATCTTTACTTGCAATCAAGCAGACTCAAACAATTCTATTAAAGATACAAATGTCTCGTCAAATAATTCTAAATCTGAAAGTAATAATTCAGAAATCAAAATCTATGAAGTCAGTTTTGCTCCAGAAGTTTTAGATGAATTACTTAATTTAGTTGTCTCCAAAACCGAGTTTGATTTTAGTAAATATAAACTGACCAATAATGAGGATGACTTTCAATGTCGCTTTAATATGACAAGGATAGTTTATGAGAATATTAAAGAAGGTAAAGAGGAAGGATGGAATATTGCTGAGGGCAATATTAACATTAGAGGCTCAAATGTTGAATTTGGAAATAATGCTAAATGGAGAATGGGTGGCCTATCCTCAGATCCCAGTTATATGAGGGATCAGGTAAATTTAAAGCTCACAGATGATGGCCACATTATAGGCAAAATGGCCTATTTTAATCTTAATGTCAATGATGGAGAAGTGCCAATAAATCCAATGTATCCAATACTAACTCAACACAAAAGATCATCACCTATCAATCTCAGCAAAAAATCCTTCACCAATGCTAAACTATTTATCGATGTCGAAGATTGGGCTGGGGCAGTAATGTACGTTAGAAACTGTAGAAAAATCTAAATCTTAATAAATTTATAACAATGAAAAAAATTAGAGCTCATATTGATTTATAATTTATTGATGATTAGACTTTTTGCTCTTTTAACTCTATCTTTTTTTTCTTTACAAAGCTATGCAGGCTCTTGCCCTGACGGTAGCGACCCAGTAAAAAGTATTTCTGCGGATGGTACTTACTTTGTATTCAATTGTGCCGGAAACAGTAATGATGCTTCTTCATCAACTAATTCTTCATCCAAAGCTTCAAAGTCATCTAACAAAAAGAGCTCTAAAACAATAGATCCTAACGATATTGATTTATATGGGGACGCTTTTAAGATGTCAGGAGGAACAGTCTCAATCCCAGAAAGCGCCAATCCAAATAATGAAACTTTGAGATATTTCCTTTATAAATATTTATATTACGCGCCTCAATGCTGCGAAAGTTTTCATAAAGTTGAAGCCTCAAATCCTTACAACTTTCAATTTGATCTTCGAGAAGATAGATACATCAAACAACAAATGCAAACAACGCCATTATTGAGTTACCTGTTATATGAGGACGATAAAATTGTAATCGATGAAATCACTCCTAAAGATAGATTTGGAGATATGTTCACAGACTCATCTGTTTATCATTCAAGGTCAATGGGTAAAAGTATCACTTCCTATTTGGCTGGTCATGCGATATGTGAAGGAAAAATTGAAAGTGTTGACTCTAGATTAGATGACTGGCCAATACTTCAAAATACGCTTTATCAAAATCAAAAATTAATTAACCTTTTAAATATGTCAGCTGGTGACTCAGCCTACATTAAAAATGATAACTTCATTAACTCAAAAGGACTAAATACTTTCAATGACTCATCCCTTCAAATGATGATGAAAAATGAGTTCAGAGGCTCAAAAAAATCTTTCGCTCAATACAGTTATAACGATGCGAATCCAAATATAGTTCTGAGTTATCTTTGGTATAAGTACGGTGAAGATGATTTTAAGCGCCTATTAGATGATGTATTTGCCAAAAAAATAAGAATTGGAGATGAAATCTTTTTTAACAAAACTGGAATTGCTAAAAAAGATGAAAAATCCCTTATGCATACGTTTTATACGACCCGTTATGACTATCTAAGAATCGCAAAAGCCATGCTTGATGACTGGGAAAACGATACTTGCGTTGGTAAATATTTAAAAACAATTCACGAAAGAAGAATACCAAAAAATGGCGCGCAGGGAAGCACTGGAAGAGTTGGCATCCCAGGCAGTTATGGTGGTTTTTTTCATACTGGATTTAAAGGGATGGAAAATAGACCGGTCATGGCCATGGATGGTTATGGTGGACAAACTATAACCATAGATTTTGAGAGAGGCAGAATTGTAGTGACTCAAGCTATTCATGACAGTATGAAATACCCTAAACCAGGAAGTTTCGATTGGAAAAAAATAGTTTATGAGACAATTAGAAATGGCAAGCCAGCTTCAACATCAATTGTAAAAAAACCCGCAGAACCAGCCATTAATCCTGAGCAGATTATTTTAAATAATAAAGCCAGACAAGAGTCTCAGAAAAAAGCAAAAGAATATTGGGACAATTACTATGCTAAGTTATTTTGGGGAACAAGTGCCAAAGGCGCCTCTAATGATGGCTCAGCATCCTTCAGCGAGGACTTTGAAAATGCAGATCAGCGAAAGATAAGAGTAGTCGATGAGCAAAACAACTGGTTCATTAAGCAGGACAATGATGATAATGCAATGTATTGCAATAAGGCAACCAATAATTGGACAGATTTTATGCTTGGAAGTGCTAATTGGACAAATTATTCTATTTCATACAAAGTAAAACTTTCTAGTAAAAAATCAGGGACATTAGAAACACATATTAGAAAAGGTCGCAATAATGGACCTCAATATAGAGCTATTAACAAAATACCTGGCCGCGCTGCAATAGAATTTGCTCACCCTTCTAATAGAGTCAATCAGGGAATAGCAAGCGGTGAAAGAGCAGCCATAGGTGATCAATGGTCAGATATTAAGCTCATTGCTTTAGGGAACAGTATTAAGTACCTCATTAATGGAAAAGTTGTTGCTAGCACTATTGATGATAGAGCTAAAGAAGGCGCTGTAATGATAGCGGCCTCTAGAAACCTAGAAGTATGTATCGATGACATTGTTGTCAAGACAGAAACTGCAACAGAAGAAAAAGAAACACCTGTCGTTAAAGAAATAAAAGAAGATAAATTTAGCTATGAAAAATCAGAACTATTTAAAAATATTAAATCATCAGATGCTTTGGATGGCTATTATTCATTTACGCTTGTTCAGTCACCCATGACACAGCTTGGAAGTGGCTCACTGGAAATCAATAACGGCATAGTCACCATCACTCAAGACAGTAAGGGCATCGTTACGCCAAGTTATGCTAGTTTTGAGGGTCGAATAAATCAAAATGGAGACATTAAAGCTCTATTTTATTTTCATCCTTGCAGCGGCTGTGAAGATCAATTAGTTGAGTTTGAAGGAAACCTCAATAAGAAAAAGTTGAGCGGAAAGTATAACGACTCACAAATTTATTTTTATCTGACAGCTAAAAAAGGTGATGTTATCAAAAAAGTGGCAAAAACAGAAGAGACAAAAACGACAGTGGCAAAAAAAGTTGAGACATCAGACTCTGACCCAACAGTTTCTAAAGTCATTGAAGTAACTCATGGCGATAAACTGATTGTTGATATTGCAGATCCCCACGAACTCGCTGGCTCTAATATTAAGGTAAGTCTAAAAGACATTGATGCGCCAGATGCGACTCGCTCTTGCCCTAAGCAGTTGGAATTAGGACTTAAAGTGAAGGATTATGTCGCTCAAAAACTTGAAAATGCATCAAGCATCAAGCTCACCAACTTAAGGAAGACTAACACAAAAATTATTGCGCAAGTCATCGTTGACGGGGTAGACCTCGGAGAAGAACTTGTATCAAAAGGTTATGCCTCTGAAGAGTATGGCTACTGGAAGCCTTATTTTTGTAGTGCACTGAGTGCAACCAATCAGGCTGATCAATATGTTGATACGGATCAAAAGAAGGCTATCTTTTGGTATGAAAGATCCATCGTTCTTGACCCTGAAGGAAGCAAGAATCAGGAATCTCACTTCGCTCTCTCTCAAATGTATTCCAATTTTGGTAATGCTGATAAATCGTTAGAGAATCTTAAAAAATCTGCCTCTCTTGAGTGGATTCCAGCAATGGAGCAGCTTGGCTCTGACTACCTGAATGGTGATGGCGTTAAGAAAGATCCTAATCAGGGTAAGAAGTGGCTTAAGAAGGCTTTTGATAAAGGGAGCCAAAGAGCAGAGGATATATATTGTGGATCACTTCCGAAGGCCAAACAAAAGACCTGTAAGTTTTAGTTAAGCACTTTCAATAGACTCAATCATCAGCTGTAAGGACTCGTTTCCTCTAAATGAATTGACGTTTAGTTTATATGCCGCCCTAACCTTCTTGGAATCAAGCTTTTCTTGAAAAAAAGCAATTCCCTCTAAGACTGAATTTGTTCCCTGGAGTTTTAAATTGCATTTCAGATGCTTTTCACCAACAACTCTTTGCTCCACCAGTTCAAAGTCGCCATAGAAGATAGGCTCTTCAAAGCCTTGCCCCCATGGAGAGGCTTGACGCAAAAGATCTGCATTCTTAAATGTGATTTCTGAAGAGTCAAGTTGGCCATCAGTTATGAGCTCAACGATAGGCTTTTTGCCTTTGAGGTGCTTTGTGATTGCCTCAGTAAATGCATTTTTAAACTTTTCAAAGTTTTGAGGTTTAATAGTGAGGCCTGCAGCCATCGCATGCCCTCCAAATTTCTCAATGAGTCCTGGAGTATCTCGATCAACAAGGTCTAGCAAGTCTTTAATGTGGACATCTGGAATAGAGCGTATTGATCCCTTTAAAACATCATCAGCTTTGGCAAATACAGCCGAGGGGCACTGATAGGTTTCTTTGAGTTTTCCAGCTACAATGCCAACTACTCCTTCATGCCATGAATCATCATAAAGCACAATGGCGAAATCACTCTGATTAATGGCTTGATTTTCAACAATAGCGAGCGCCTCATCCTGCATTCTTGTCTGCTCTTTGCGCCTTTTAATATTAAACTCTTCAAGCGTTTGCGCATACCTTCTCGCATCATTCATATCCTCTGAGAGAAGACACCTTATCCCCTGAGAAATGTCACTCAGCCTTCCTGCTGCATTAATTCTAGGAGCTACAGTAAATCCAAGATCTGAGGCCTGTAATGTTTCGATTGGACGCTTAGTGAGCTCAAGGATTGCTAGGATGCCTTTTGAGCAGTTCTTTTGGCGAATACGCTTGATTCCCTCATTCACCAAAATTCTGTTGTTTTGATCCAGTTTTACAACGTCAGCGACCGTTCCAAGGGCAACTAAATCTAAAAGCACTCTTAGGTCAGGATTTTGTATGTTATTTTTCTCAAAATAGCCCTGCTTTGTAAGATGAGTCTTAAGAGATGAGAATAAATAAAAACTAACACCAACCCCAGCTAAATTTTTCGAGGGAAAGTCACAGCCTCTGAGATTTGGATTAATAATTGCATTGGCATTTGGAAGCTCATTAGGTGGAAGATGGTGATCTGTGATGATGACATCAATATCAAGCGACCTTGCGAGCTCGGCTCCTTCATTACTCGATATGCCATTATCAACCGTAATAATAAGGTCTGGCTCTTTGTCACGCTTTGCTTCTTTCACAATCTCAGGACTCAGGCCATAGCCATGCTTGAAACGATTTGGAACTAAAAAATCAACGTGTTTTGCACCCATGAGTCTGAGCGCTTTTATGGCAACCGCGCTTGCAGTTGCCCCGTCGGCATCAAAGTCTCCAACAATCAGGATATGCTTATCCTCTATAAGACATTGCTCAAGAAGCTCTAAGGCAATATTGAGCTGATCAAAGTTGGGTTTGAGGAGTCCTGGAAGGGCCATTGAAAGCTGAGATTCACTCACCCCTCTTGCAGCATAAATTCTTTTCAGAAAAAGAGGTATATCGTCAGAGTAAGACTCATACAGTGATTGATCGATCTCTCTAGTCAGCACTTCTGACAAGTCTTACAAAAGTGTCAATGGTCTTATCCCGAGCCATCGAACCGCCATAGAAGAATGGTGTTTCATAGGCCATTTTAGGATTAGAGCTCAGAGAAACTGAGGTCCAGTAGCCATCCATCTGAGTGTTTGGAAAGAAATCAGCATCAATTAATAAATCACTCTCTTCGTAATAGTCAACAATTGAGTTAAGCTCCTCCCTTGTTGGCAATCTCCAATCTGAATAGCTGCAAAGCTCTGCCTTATTTATATCTTTGATGAATGATTGAGTATTACAGTTTTTTCCCCAGTAACAGTTTTTAGTGAAGGTTCCGTTATCCCTTCCGCTTTCACCATCAAACCAGGTGTATGTATTAAGAGCATATTGAACGCCCTTCTTGTCACTTTTAACCTCCCAAACGAGTGCTGTTTTATCATCCAAAACGCATGACCAACTCTCACTATCTAAAGGTAGCGTTTCACCAGAATTAGAGATCTTGTTAAAGCCAGCATTGGCTGCAATACTGAAAAGTAACATTAGAGGCAATAGAAGAGTGTTTCTCATCAATTTCATCGTTCAATCATTTAATCAATATTCTACCATTTATGAACTTTCATAAAACCACTCGAATTCTATTGAGTCGATGATTTTCTCTCAAATATGATGAGAGCAACTCCAATAAAAATGAAGCTATCCGCCAAATTAAAGACAGGCCAATAGAAACTATTCACATGAAGATCAATAAAATCAATGACATATCCATATAGCGCTCTATCAATTAAATTACCAACCGCGCCAGAGAGTAGAAAAAACTGTCCAAATAATTTTTGTTTATACATTGCTGGTGTTTTCTGAGCCCACCAGATAAGCCAAAGCGAAACCAAAATTGATACCCCTAAGAGAAAATATTTTCCAATCAACCCGCTATCAGACAAAATACTGAAGGCTGCACCTGTGTTATGGAGATAGGTCCAACTCAGATATGGATTTATAACCATGGACTGGCCCAAGTCAAAGGATGTCATAAAGATTTGCTTTGTGAATTGGTCTGATAAAACCAAAACTATAAATAACAGTAAGTAACCTTTATGCTTCATAGATAATTCGATTCAATAATTTAAATTTAGTGCTTTAGATTAACATTCAACGACTTAGGCTCAAATGCTAAGTAAAGAGCAACTATTGAGTCAATGTGTTTATAATTAATCTCTGATTCTATTATAAATATTGTGGAGGTTTCATGGGTTTTTTAACGGGTAAAAAAGCACTCATTGTTGGCGTTGCATCAAATCGCTCAATTGCATGGGGGATTGCTGAATCCATGGCTGCAAATGGTTGCGAGGTTGCCTTTACCTATCAGACTGAAAAACTTAAGGGTCGCGTTGAAAAATGCGCTGAGATTTGTAACTCGTCTATTGTCATTCCATGTGACGTATCAAGTGATGAGCAAATTCAGGAAACCTTTGTTGAGCTGAAAAAATCTTGGGACAGCTTTGACATATTAATTCACTCAGTAGCCTTTGCAGAAAGATCAGAACTGGATGGCAATTATCTTGAGGTTACAACGCGTGAAGGCTTCTTAAAGGCTCATGAAATTAGCTCTTACAGTTTTACCGCGCTTGCACAAGCAGCAATGCCAATGCTCAATGAAAATGGTGCGTTATTAACACTTAGCTACCTTGGTGCACTGAGAGCAATCCCTAATTACAATGTCATGGGTATTGCTAAGGCCTCTCTTGAGGCTAATGTTCGCTATATGGCGGCGGCTATGGGTGCTGAAAAAGGTATTCGCGTGAATGCTGTCTCAGCAGGCGCTATTAAAACTCTAGCTGCAAGCGGCATCAAAGGCTTTGGAAAACTGCTCGATCATGCTGCAGAAAGCTCTGCACTGAAGCGAAATGTCAGTATTGAAGAAGTCGGCAATGTCGCTGCCTTTTTATGCTCTGACTTGGCATCAGGAGTGACCGGCGAAGTCACTTATGTCGATGCAGGATATAACTTTTATGAAAAAGGCCCTGATCTTTAGAAAAAAATAATTCTTTTATATTGATAAATTGAGGATTATTAGTATACTTATCATCTGATTTTGGAGATTATTTTCTATTTTAGAGGTAAATATGAGCAATCGATTTCATTTAGCTATTGAGGCTGGAGAACTAAGCAAAACAATCAAATTTTATACGGATGTATTAGGCTGCGAGCTTGATATGGCTGAGGAAGGTAAGTGGCAAGATGTTGATTTTTGGGGAAATGAACTGACTCTTCATCAATCCAAACCTCGAGAAAGTGATAGTCTTGAAAGGCATAGACATAGCGTTGATATGGGTGATGTGATTGTTCCTCACCTTGGGATACATTTGCCTTTAGATGAGTATCAGAGAGTTAAGACAAGCGTTGCCTCAACTGTTGGCTTTGTGGATGAGCCTTACATTAGGTTTGAAGACTCGGATTACCAGCAAGAGACTTTTTTTGTTGAGGATCCTAATTACAATGTTCTTGAAATAAAGAGCATGGTCAAGCCAAGAGACTAACCCACCTAAAAGCCTAACTTAAAGCAGATCAGTGAATACTTTTATTTCTGCATTCTCTCTTAATTGCTTAATAAGTGAGATAAACATTTCATTATTTTCTTGACTTAAGTAAAGCGCTGAGATGCCTGTATCTGAATCTCCCTCAGGAATTCTGACTCCAGCTAAATCAATCACCAAAGAAGTTAGCCTATTCGCACTCTCAGCACTATAGGTATGTCTACCCTCTTCTGGCTTAGCAAGAGTGAAAGCCAACGAGCTTACTCCAAAAGGCAACTCACTTGCCCTTGAGATCCACCCCTCACTAACCCACTCTAAATTATTCTCAGCAATAAGTTGATTGGCAGATTGCTCATCACCACTCGATAGAGCTGAGGCAATATTTTCAGCTATATTATCAATAACCTCTTTAGCTCCAGCTGACTTTAAAGTAGACTCAATTTGACCCTTTACCTCACTCAATTCTCTTTCTCGCTCAGACTGCAGATCAGAAAGCGCTAAAACGACAAATTTTTCTGGGCTCATTTCCATGACCTCAGAATTCTCCCCATCGTCAATCACAGCACTACTAAATGCATTGGCAACAAATTTAGGATCATACTGAGTATTTCTCTCAGAAAAATAATCACTCATTTGAAGCTCTAAACCAAACTGATCTGCAACCATATCGAGTGACTCTTCATAGGACAAATTCATAAACTCTTCGAGAGATCCAAATAACAATTTTTCCTTAGCATTTTTAATATAAAGAGAGACAAGCTGATCTTCAACTTCTTCAAAAGATTGCATGGTTTCAGGGTCAATATTCGTCAGCTTAATGATATGAAAGTATCCATAATCTGTTGCAACAACTTCACTAACATCTCCAATATTCATGGCAAATGCTACTTCATCAAACTCTGCTCCCATTAGCTCTCTTTCAAAAAAACCAAGATCACCACCCTCTGAATTTGAGGAGGTATCCTCTGAATTTGCTCTGGCAAGTTCAGCAAAATCTGCGCCCTGATTAATCTGATCCAAAAGATCTTTAGCTAACTCTTCATTATCAAGAAGAATATGCTGCGCCCTTCTTTTTTCTGGATTGGTATAGAGTTTAGCATTTTCATCATAAAGACTTTTTAAATCATCATCAGTTGGGCTTTCAGGCTCTTCCATAGAATCTAACGTGAGCTCAACAAAATCTACTTTGACTTTTCTGCCTTCAATAAAACTTGATCTATTGTCGTTAAAGTAGTCAGAGATTTGACTTTGAGACACACTGACTTGATCCAAATAGTTTTCAGTATTTAAAGCGATATATGAAACCTCTCTTTGCTGAGCAGCAAGGTCATTCAGTTGCTCAATTTGAGTCGATGACATAAAAGCTGAACCACTTAAATTTCTCTTTATTTGTTCACGATTGAGCGCTTTAGATTGAGCAATTTCATATCCGGCAGGTGTATAACTATTGAGCCTTAGAAGCTGAGTATAGCGATCTTGTGAAAACACTCCATCCACTAAAAAAGCTTGGTTCATTTCAATCACTGACTTAACTTCATCATCAAGCGTAACAATGTCCAATGAACTAGCATAATTCTCAATGAGCTTTTCATTAATTAAAGAATCTAGCAAAGTTTGCTTTAAGGTGTTATCAATTTCTTGGGTGTAAGCTGCGCCAAGTTGTTGCTGAAGGTTACGCTGCTGAGCATTTAATTCTTGATAATAAATATTTATATCAATATCCTCTCCATCAACTTTAGCTATCGAAGTGTTTGCAGAGCGACTGGCATAATCTTGGATGCCAAATAAGGCAAAGGGAACTGTAATTAAACCAACGATAAGATACGCAACCCAGCCTTTTGATTTGTTTCTAATTGCACCTAACATAATAATTTTTTACCAATATTGTTAAAGTTTTTGCTACACTAAGAATTTAATAAAACTAAATCTCACTAATAGCTTTTGTGAAGCATTATACAAGGCTATGTGACTTATCTTAAGAAGTTTTATACCTGAAATTTTATTGATATTTTTGAGCTAGTTTTTCTAAAAGATTTTCAATATCATCCAACTTTGTATCCCAAGCAGTTACAAACCTAACAGCTTTTCCATCGAGCTCTTCTTCATTAACATCATATCCAGAGTTATTCAAATAATCTATAACGTCTCTAGGCAAATGCACAAAAACCTCATTTGATTGAGTAGGATAGGCTAGTTCAATATTTGAAAAATGATTTAAACCCTCACTTAATATCTTTGCCATTGCATTTGCATGCCTGGCATTTTTAGTCCAGACATCATCAGAAACATAAGCATTCATCTGAGATGAGATAAAGCGCATTTTAGAAAGCAGTTGTCCAGACCTCTTATGAAGAAAGGGAAAACTATCAACCATTTTAGGCTTAAAAAATATAATTGCTTCAGCAGCAAGGCAACCATTTTTTGTGCCGCCTAAAGTGAGGACATCAACACCTGACTTCCAGGTCATCTCTGCTGGGCTAACATCAAGAGATACGATCGCATTAGCAAAGCGAGCTCCATCCATATGAACACTCATTTTATGTTTATGAGCAATTTTTGATATCTCTTGAATCTCCTCTAATGGATATACTGTTCCTGTTTCACAAGACTGCGTTATACTGACAACTGATGGCTGAGTGACATGCACATTTCCAGAGCCTCTAACAATCTCATCTAGCTCACTTGCAATGATTCTTCCATTACTACTTCTCATTGGATTGAGTTTAGCGCCGCCCGTAAATAACTCTGGTGCGCCGCATTCATCAGTATTGATATGAGAAAGCTCATGACAGTATATTTTTCCAAAGACTGGCGTTAGTGCTGAGAGAGCCAGCGCATTAGATGCAGTCCCTGTGACGGCCAAATAGACCTCGACTTCAGTTTCAAAGACTTTAGTTAATGTAGTTTTTAATATTGACGACCATTCATCATCACCATAAGACCCTGCAATTCCTGAATTCGCTTCAATCAGCGCATCCATAACCTCTGGGCATGCGCTAGTGACGTTATCTGATGCAAATAATGGATTCATTGTATTTCCTTAATTTAGACTGGAACTGCAATGACGCCCAAGAAATCACCATTAACTACGTGGCCTGGGAAGTGTTTACCTGTAAATATCCCATCAATCTTTGCATGATATTTATCTGGAGGAGAGCCTGTCCGTTCTATATTATGGACTTTAGCAATCAGCTGTCCAGACTTAACCTCATCTCCAAGATCTACGCAGTGTTCAACCAGCCCTGTTGACTCACTAAAAATATAACAGTTATCATCAGGCATATCAAGATTAAGTGTTTCATCAACTTCCAAATCGCCCTCTGTTATCCCAGTATGACGAAGAATATTCCTGATGCCTTTTTTGGCTATCTCAACTGTATAGGCAGTTGTTGATCCACCACCACCTAGCTCAGTACTGATAAAAACTTTTCCCATATTTTCAGCAGCTGTGTCGTACATATTGACCGCATCAATTTCTAAAAGCATCACCGAATGAGGTGCATTAAATGCCTTCATAGCTGCCATACATTTTTCTTGTTGCTCCTTATCATCTAAGACATGTGCGCAGCAAAAGGGCAAGAAATCTAAGGTCTTACCACCTGAATGAAAGTCCACAACAAAATCAGCCATTGGCAGCAGTGTTCGATTGAAATAATCCGCAATTTTTTCAGTAAAAGATCCCTCTGGGTTGCCAGGGAAAACTCGATTCATATTTCCACCATCAATTGGCGATGTTCTCTTACCAGCTTTAAAAGCTGGATAATTCATTCCAGGAATTATTATTACCCTACCGGATAATTCATCTGCTTTTATCTGGTTGGCTAAATCAAATAATGCAATTGGCCCTTCATACTCATCACCATGGTTTGCGCCTGTGAAGAGAATTGTTGGACCTTTACCATTTTTAGCTACAGTTATTGGGATTACAATAGAACCCCAGGCAGAATTATCATGAGAATGAGGTAGTTTAAGAAATCCATGCTGAACACCGTCTTTTTCGAAAAGTACTGTTGAACTTATTGGATTTTTTTCCATATCAAAACTTTAATACTAATATAAGATGATTTGTATTAAAACAATTAAATATTATAAAACAGTTAAGAATTTATAAAGATTAATTTTTCTTAAGGTTAATGTGATCTATCTCTTTTCTTTCTTTAAGATTATTATGCATTTTTGAATAAATAAATTCAAGACTTTTAACTTGATTAAAACTATCATATAAGGGTGATGAAGACATACTATTAAGGAGTTTTTCTTTAATATTTTTTAATTTTGATGGGTTATTGCCTAAACTTATAGCAAGAGACTCATACTCATTTTGATTAAGAGCTATCAACTCAGGTAATTTAACGCCATTTAATATACTTGCAGCTAGTCTACTAGCAAAAGATTTTCCCATGCGAGTTATTATAGGTAGTCCCATTCTAATAGCATCACTAGCAGTAGTTCCAGCATTGTAAGGAAAAGTATCCAGGAATAGATCAAAAACTCTATATCTAGCTAGATAATCCAACTTAGACATATGATCAGCGAAAATCAATCTATTAGGATCTAATCCCCTAGCTTTCATCTCTTTTGACAAATTTTTTCTTGCTATTGGATTTTCAGCATATATCACCATCAAACTTCCATCTACATTTTTAAGGATTTTTGCCCAGCTATCAAAATTTGATGGTGTTATTTTGAATGTATTGTTAAAGCAGCAAAAAATAAAGCTTGATTTTGGCAAGTCAAGATCTTCTCGAGTTAAGCATTTGGAAGGTAACTTTAATTTTGAGTCATTCATTTGATAGCAGGGAACATAGGCAATTTTTTCAGAAAAATATTTTTGATTCTCAATAGGAATAGTAATTTCATCAGCTATTAAATAATCATAACATTTTGAACCCATTGTCCCAAGAAAACCTATGTAACCTAATTGAATAGGTGCTAAATACATTTCAAATATTTCTTTTCTGGAATTTGATGTATATCCTCCAAGATCAATTGCGATATCTATTTCTAAAGACCTTGAAAGCATTACAACATCTTTTAATGGCATTAAGCTAACATCATAAAATTTATCAACTGAAGACTTAATACGAAGGTTCATTTCATCATTTGTATTTGGTCCAAAGGAGAAGGCATATATTTCAAATGTATTTCTATTATGAATCTCATATAGCTCAGCTGTAAGATTAGCAACTGGATGATCTCTGAAATCTGCTGAAAAATAGCCTAGTCTTATTTTTTCATGATTTGCATATGGCTCAATCTTTTTAATAGATTTTTCTGATAAATAGACTTGATCAGAAAATATTTCAGCTGCTTTCTTTTGAAGACCAGGGTCATCAATTAATGCAGACAAGGGAAAAGGATTAATTGCTTTATGGGAATTACTAATTTGATCTTTTATACTTTGAATTTGTTCAAAAAAATCATCCCATATACAAAGATGCATTCTGCTATGAAGTAAGTTTCCTTGAATAAAGTCTAAATTTGGATTTATATCAAATGCCTTTTCAAGAGATAAAACAGCATCATTAAATTTCTTAAGATCTTGATAAGCTAATCCCATATTAGCAAAAGCATCTGCATAATCTGGATATATTTTTATAGCCTCATCATAGAATTTTATAGCATCATCACATTGGCCAATTCTATAGTATGCAATACCTAAATTGTTTAGTGCTTCGGCGTAATTTGGATTTACATGAATTGCCCTAATAAAACTCTTTACTGCCTCACTATTTTTTCCCAAATCTAAGTATGTAATTCCAATATTGTTATGTGCATTAGCAAATTTTGGCTCAATTTTTAACGCCTTCTCAAAACACTCAATTGCAGCATCATTTTGACCAGTATCCCTAAGAGCATTTCCAAGATTAAAATATGCATCAAAGAAGCTTGAATCAATTAATACAGTTTTTTTATAGTTATCTATCGCAGATTTAATTTCTCCTTTTTTAGCTAAGGCATTACCAATATTATTGTAAGCTTCAGCATATTGAGGATTAAAACTTATAGCTTTCTCTAAAGAATTAATTGCATCATTTATATTGCCTAAATCTATCTGACAAACTCCCATATTATTAAGTGCCTCAAAATAATTAGGCTTATATTTAAGTGCATTAATGTAACTATTGATAGCTAAACTTAAATTACCTTGATCCTGGAATAATATGCCTAAATTGAAATTCGCTTCAAAATAATCAGGCTTCAAAGACACAGCTCTATTGAAGTTTTGTTCAGCCAAATCTATATGATTTAGTGCTTTATAACAAAAACCACAAATGTTAAATAAAATGGCTTCAGTTGGGTTGCTTGCAATTAAATCCTGGACAGAGCTTAAGGCTTCTTCAAATTCGCCTTTTGAATATAATTCAACAGTAGATTCAATTTGAGATTGCAACAAATTAAGATCTGACATTGCAGCTATTCTTTTATAAGTGGATTTAATATATCAGCAAGATTTGGGTTAATACTTAAAGCCTTCTTGTAATTCTTTAAAGCTTCAATATTTTCTCCCGAGTAGCTAAAAGCATCTCCAAGATTTTTATAAGCTGTAAAGTAATCAGGTTTAATTTTAATAGCTTTTTTAAAATGCTTCTTTGATTCAGCAATTTTTTCCTGAAATAAATATGCACTCCCAAGATTATTATGAGCTTCAGCATATTCTGGATTTATCTTTAAAGCCCTCTCATAGAAATTTATTGCCTTATCACATTGATTAATTCTATGGTATACAATACCTAAATTGTTTAGTGCCTCAACGTAGTTTGGGTTAATATCTACAGCCTCAGTAAAAGATGTCAATGCATCATTATTTTTACCCAAATCAAGGTATATAACTCCAATGTTGTTATATGCATTTGCAAATTTTGGCTCAATTTTTAACGCCTCCTCAAAACACTCAATTGCAGCATCATTTTGCCCAATCTCTTTAAGGGCATTACCAAGATTAGAATAAGCACTAAGGTATTTTGGTTCAATTGAAATAACTTTTTCAAAAGAATCAATTGCTAAATCAATTTGATTGTTCTTATATAAAACAGAGCCCAAATTGTTATAGGCTTCAAAGTAATTAGGATTTAATCTAACAGCATGTTGAAAACTTTCTATCGCTAAATCAAATTTACCCAAAGCAAAATAAGAAGAACCTAAATTATTATGAGCCTCTACATATTCTGGTTGATAAGCAATAGCCCACTCAAAATGATCAATTGACTTTTCTATCTTTTCTAGATCTAAATAAATATTACCAATATTGTTATGCACTGCTGGATATGCATGCTTAATTTCTAATGCTTTTTCATAAGCTAATATTGCTTTATTAATTTCACCAAGCTCGTTATAACATATTCCAAGATTGTAATAAGATTCTGTATATTCATGATTTAAGGAAATAGCTTTTTTAAAAGATTCAGTGGCTTTTTTGAGCTTGTCAATAGACTTAAAACATGCCCCTTGTATATTGAATATCAAGGGCTCAGAAGAATAATCCTTAATCAATGATTCAATAGAATCTAGTGCCTTAGTAAAATCTCCATTATTGTATTCTGCATAAACAGAATTAATTTTTGATCTAGAGACTTTTGGTTTATCAGATGCTTTATTCAAGGCGGAAAGTCTTGATAAAGCCTCGTGATTTGAAGGAGAATTTTTAAGAACAGTCTGATATAATTCAAATGCTTTCTTAGAATCTCCATTTCTTTCATTTTTTTTTGCTCTTTCTATTAGTCTTTGATTTTTTATAGTCATTGAGTAATGATAATATTTAAATAAAAATTTAGATAATTAATTTGTAATCGACTTTTTTTAAATAATTTCTAGTACTTAAGTTTAATTATTTTAATTTAAACTTTAAAGAATAAATAAAAAATTCCATCTATCTCTTTAGCATCTATTTCAAAACAAATAGTTTCTCCATTAGAATTAAATCCAAATAGTTTTGAAAATAGAAATAAAAGTATTTTTTTCATAATTTACATTCCACAAAGTTTATATTGAATAAACTCAATTGTGTTTCAATAAGAACCAATACTTTAAAAATGTGAAAAACATCTTAATTTCACATTTTGAATGAAATACTAAAAACAGTAAAAATAAAAGAAACTCAAAGAAAACAACTAAGCCCTTTTTATTTAAAGAGCCTAAAACATTTTGGAGTTAATTAGTACATTAAAACAAAAATGATGGCGGAGCGGACGGGATTCGAACCCGCGACCCCCTGCGTGACAGGCAGGTATTCTAACCAGCTGAACTACCGCTCCGTTTTCTTGGTGGGCGCTACAAGACTTGAACTTGTGACCCTCGCCTTGTAAGGGCGATGCTCTCCCAACTGAGCTAAGCGCCCCAAAAAAAAATGCCCGAATCTAATCAGGAAACGGGCATATTATACTAACAAAAAATCTGTTTAGTTAACAGATTCCTTTAATAATTTTCCTGCCTTAAAAGCAGGTACATTTGATGCTGAAATTTGAATAGCAGCACCTGTTTGAGGGTTGCGACCGGTGCGCGCAGCACGTGCTCTAACCAAAAAACTACCAAAACCTGTAATGGCTACTGAGTTGCCACTTGCTAGTGCACCAGAGATAGCGCTAGTTGTTGCTTCTAAAGCGCGAGCAGCATCTGCTTTAGAGAGACCTGAGTTATCAGCAATTGCTGAAACTAAATCTGATTTATTCATTACCTTAACTCCTGAAATTTAAAAAGAATTTATTTAGAAACTAAAAGAATTAATTCTTAGTTTCAAATCTGATTATCCATTTATAAACCCCTATGTCAATGCACATTAAGGCAATTTAATGAAAAAATTAATGCCTAAAACCTATTAAAAAATTAGCTTCCAGTTGCTTCTAAGTGAGGCAAAAAATTTTCAATCCAATCTTTCTCAGTAATCTCACCAATATGCTTATGAATGATTAAGCCCTCTTTATTAATTAGAAAAGTTTCTGGCGTTGCATAAACTCCAAGCTCCATACCAACTTGGCCTTTCGGATCAAAAATTATCTCATCGAAAGGGTTTCCCATAACCTTAAGATAATTCTCACCCTCATTTCTAGTATCTTTGTAATTAATCCCAATCAGCTTCAGATCGTTATTTTTTGCAATATTCATAATCATCTGATGCTCTTTTCTACAGGTTACGCACCATGAAGCCCATACGTTAATAAGTGAAAGCTGACCGCCAGTAAGATTATTTAATTTAACAGCTTCATTGGTATAAAAATCAGCACCTTCAATTTCTGGAAAAATCTTTCCAACTAGGGGTGAAGGCAGCTTGTTTGGGTTAGAATTTAAACTTAGGAATAAGAAAATACCAATAACTAAAAAAACTAACAGGGGCACTATCTTGTTCATTCTTTTGCCTCTAAGGATTCGAGTGCGGCTGCAACCTCAGGTGGCATGTAGTTTTCATCATGTTTTGCTAGAACTTGAGTTGCATTAAATGTCCTGTTACATTTCATACCAATCCATGCCTTGATGCATTCTATATTAATTGAACCACTTGCAACAACTCCTTGCCCTTCTCTAAAAAGGTCAGGCAATATACCTTCATATAAAACCTTAATTGATTCAACATTATCAGTCACAGAAAATTTAACAAGCATCCCATCCCTCTCAACGCTGCCATCCTCAACAAGACCTCCAACTCTAAAGCTTTTATCGCTAGGGGCTTTTCCAGTCATAATATCTGAGGGTGTATAGAAATATAATAAGTTCTCACTAAAAGCTTTGATTCCGAGGTAACCAGCTAAAAAAACTCCAGACACAAGAAGCCCAACTAGCATCATTCGATTATGTCTTTTTGTCATTTAATTCTTGAATATTTATTTGATAGAGACGATAACGTATTTAAGTGATTACGCCTTGCTGTCACAAAAAGAGTAATGATTGTTAATGCAGAAACTCCATAAGCAAGCCATACATAGAATGCATATTTACCATAGGGAAGAAAAGAAAAAAACTCTACCATAGTCATGACATTAAACTCCTTACTTCCTCTTCAACCCATCGAGAGTTTTGCTCACGAATGAGCACCTCGGTTCTTGCCTTGATTGAGACCAGTAGCGCATAAAGTAAAATTGATGCCACAAACATTAGGGCTAATGCAATCTGCATATCAGGATCTTTGATGCCACCAGTACCAACAGAATAACCTTGGTGAAGAGTATTCCACCACTTCACAGAATAATGAATTATAGGGAGATTAATGAGGCCAACGATAGCAAGAATTGAGCTTGATTTAGCCGCTGTTCTAGGATTATCAAATGCGCTGTTCAAGGACATGTAGGCCAAGTATAAAAATAGCAAAACAAGTTCCGAGGTAAGCCTTGCATCCCACACCCACCATGCGCCCCACATAGGTTTGCCCCATATTGCACCAGTCGCCAAAGCAATAACTGTAAATCCAGCTCCAATTGGCGCTGAAACTTTTGCAACTACCTCAGCCATCTTAATCTGCCAAATAAGTCCAATGCCGCCAGCAATTGCCATCACAGCATAAACCATCATGGAAAGTATGGCGCTTGGAACATGAATAAAAATTATTCTATAGCCATCTCCTTGCTGGTAATCAGCAGGCGAGATAACTAGAGACCAATATAAACCAACTATTAGTAAAGTTATAAAAGGCCAAAAAAACCAAGGAACGAGTCTATTGCAAGTCTGATAAAAAACCTTTGGGGAGGCCTGCCTTTGAATCCATTTCCACATAAATATATGCAGTTACAAAAAAGGACTTATTTTAATGATTTTTTGGCCACATTGTTTCGTAAATAGATAGGCTTTGGAAGTTCCAAAGTTCCCTTTAGACCAGTATTCATTGCCCTAAGTGATAATTCAATTAGTGCTGACGATTCTGGTTTGATTGTTAGATCAATGTCACTAATATTAGATGCGAATTTTAATTTTTCACTGTACTCCCTCCAGCCACTCCCAACCCCAACAAAACTAGGATCTAAATGATCAATCTCCTCAGGGCTACATATTTTCATATTACCTACCAACCCATCAACAAAAGTTGCCCAATAAACCTCGCCCATTCTGGCATCTAATGCAATAGCTATTTTGTTTGATTTTAAAATTTGTGAGGCACCAAACCCAACCAGCTCCAATGTTGTAAAACCCATGGT
>CABWZU010000017.1:0-22840 GCA_902510115.1 uncultured Gammaproteobacteria bacterium
CCCTGGGTTATCTCTATGAAAATCATTTTCCTTATCATCAATATGAAACTGCAAGGGGACTAAGGAAAACACCTCTTTATGATTTCTACAAAAAACGTGGCGCCTGTTTTGGTGAAGTGGCTGGCTGGGAGAGACCTAACTGGTTTGTTCCAGAAGAGTTAATTGGCAAAGCTGATGCAAAGTATGAGTACTCATGGGGAAGGCAAAATTGGTTTGATTATCATAAACTAGAACAACAAGCCATTAGAGAGACTGTTGGCATGTACGAAATGTCATCATATGCTAAGATTAGAGTTAAAGGCAGTGATGCTATGGACTTTCTTCAGCTGATTTGTGCAAATGATGTAGATGTGAAGCCTGGAAAGATGGTCTACACCCAATGGCTTAATGATAAAGGTGGAATTGAAGCTGACGTCACTGTGACTCGACTTGCTAAAGATGATTACCTGATTGTGAGTGGCACAGTCTGCCTTAATAGGGATATGCATTGGCTTCAAAAAAATATGCCTAATGATGCTAATTGCTCATTATTTGATGCCACAAGCTCTGAGGGCTGTATAGCCATTATGGGGCCAAATTCGAGAGATTTAATTCAATCCCTTACAGATGCTGACATGAGTAATAAAAGCTTTCCATTTGCAAATGTTCGAAATATTGAGTTAGGCATGGCAAATGTTAGAGCCCATAGAATTACTTATGTTGGTGAGTTGGGGTGGGAGCTTTACTTTCCGATTGAATTTTCAAGTTACGTTGCTGAATTATTAGATGAGAAAGGTAAAGATTTTTCTCTTAGACATATTGGAATGCATACAGTTGATAGCTGTAGAATTGAAAAAGCGTATAGACACTTTGGACATGATATTACTGATGAAGACCACGTCATTAATGCAGGTCTTGGATTTGCAGTAAAACTTGATAAGAAGCCTTCTAAGTACGGTAATTTCATTGGCCATGACTCTGTTCAATCTAAAAAAACATCTGGTTATGATATGCGTGTTATGCAGTTTTTATTAGATAATCCAGATTTGATGCTATACCACAATGAACCTATCCTAAAAAATGGAGAAATTGTGGGTCATTTAACAAGCGGTACATATAGTCACACTCTTGGAAGCGCTGTCGGTCTAGGCTACATCCCTTGCAAGCCCAATGAAAGATACGAAGACATTTTGAACGCTGAGTATACAATCGAGGTTGAGGGTGTTATTGAAAAATGTAAAGCATCTCTCAAACCAATGTATGACCCTTTGAATGAAAAAATTAGAATCTAATTGTTAATCAAAGCGCCTATTAATGTTGCTAATCCAACTACTCCAAGAGCTATTAGAGAAGAGTTTCTGAAGTATTTATTTCCTGAATAATTAAAAAATCTTGTACCAATATATGTTGCAAATACATATATTGGAGCGGTAATTGCACCTGTTAATAAAATATCTTTTGTAAAGAGTCCAAAGTAATAAAGACTAATAATAGCGCTTATTACTAGGCCAGAGGTAATTACTAAGATATTTGCGCGTGCAACCTCATTACTATCATTCTTTGATAATAAGACAGTGACATAAGGAGGTCCACCCATGCCTGTTGCACCTTGCATTAAACCACTGATAGCTCCCCCTAAAACCAGTACATATTTAGTAATGGTAGATTTAATTCGCCAGCCAGTTGCAATTAAAATGACAAAAAATATTAACAATAGTGACATCAAAGTTCTTATTATTTGCTCATCTACCGAAACTAGAAATATAGTTCCAAAAGGTATAGTTAACATCATGGTTAACATCATCGGAGTTATCTCTTTTAAATTAGATTTTTTAATCCCAACAAAAGTCAAGTAGATTGTTGCTGGAATTTCAATGACAATATTGAAAACCATAGCAAAAATTGGAGAGTAAAAAAAGGACAATATTGGAATCATTAGTAATCCTGACCCAAAGCCAATAAAGCCTCTTAAAAAACCAGAAAAAATAACGATAAGTACGATTAGGAAATAGTTTTCAGGAGTGAAGTTAAAAAAATTATGCATAAATCTTTAGTAATAGTTTTTTTCACGACAAGCTACTTTAGCTTCTTCACCATTAACTTTATTTCATTAATGATAATATCCATGCCTTTATTTATTTTATTTGTATCAATAGCAGAATAACCCAAATGCAAATAATTTGATGGATATTTTTTTCCACTAAATAAAGTATTTCCAGACCTTACGGCTACTCCCTTAGCCAGGAGTTGTTTGGAAAGTTTGTCACTATCAATTGGTGCAAGAATTTCAATCCAAAAAGTTGACCCGCCTAAAGTTGGAGTACAGGATAAGAGAGCCTCTTGACTAATTTTTTCATTAATCAATGCCCATCTTTCTTTATTAGTTCTTTGTATTTTAGTAAACATGTTGTGATAATGACCAAGACCAATGAAAAGAGCCACTGACCTTTGATTATTTGAAGGAATGTGTCTAATCATTAGGCGTCTCAGAGCTTTTACTTCTTTTATAAAGCTCTCAGGTGCCACCATATATCCTAGCCTTAGGCCAGGTGCAAAAGCCTTGGAAAAGCTACCGACATAAATAACATTATTGTCCTTATCTAGGCTTTTAAGAGAGGGGTGAGGTTTTTTTTGAAAGTTAATTTCAGCCTCATAATCATCCTCAATAATAACCATTTGATTTTCTTTTGCGACTGATAAAAGTTCATTTCTTCTATCCATGCTCATTGTTACCCCTGTTGGATATTGATGACTCGGAGTAGTAAATATGATATCTGTCTGAGGATCAATATCTTGAACCATAATGCCATCTTGATCAATACTGATTGGAACAACATTTTCAGTTTTAGAGCTGAAAATATTTCTTACATCAGGATATCCAGGATTCTCCATTCCAACTATAGTCCCTTGCTTCGTCAATAGACTCGCAATCATATAGATTGCATTTTGACTGCCCGAAGTAATTAGTATTTGGTCTTTGTTGGCCCAAATCCCTCTTTTTGGAAGAACTTTTGATTGTATTTGCTTAATCAGTGATGGATCATCATTATCTACATGATCCATATTCCATTTCTGTATTTCAGGAAGCGTAGAAGAATGTCTGACAACCTCTCTCCACTCATAATAAGGAATTAAACTTTTATCCAGCTGACCAATAGTGAATGAATAGGGTAGGCTTTGCCAATTTTCTGGATTATGTATGTTGGTTTGAGTTGATGGTTTCTTTGTAATTAACTTATCATGCCAAACTGGTGACTTAGTTTTATTTTGTTGATCACTATCAGCTGAGTTGTAACTTTCATAAAATTGCTCATTAACAAAATACCCTCGTCTCTCTTGTGGTGTGATGTATCCATCAAATTCTAATTCTTTATATGCAGCAATAACAGTATTTCTGGCGACTTTAAGAGCATTAGCTAAATTTCTTGAGGATGGAAGAGGTTCATTAGGTCCAATCAATCCATTAGTGATTGCGTCAATCAATTGCTGACGAATCTGCAGTTGGAGGGTTCTAGGCTTGTCATGCCTCAGAGAGAAAAATTGGTTCCACATTTGATCCATTTTGCTGGCCTATTAATTGTAAGTTTGCTGGTTCTATATATATGTTAAATCAGGACCACTTATATTTTACAATTCATTTCTTTGAAATGCACTGAAATTGATTAGGAGGGGCAATGACTAATACTACCGTTATTGAAAATGCAAAAAGCCATGTATGGCATCATTTAACTCAGCATAAAGCTTTTGAAGAAAATGATCCACTTGTCGTTTCAAATGCTACTGGGATGATTATAACTGATTCTAAGGGTGATGATTATCTAGACGCAACTTCTGGAGGTGTTTGGACCGTCAACTTGGGCTATGGCCGAGATGAAATGGTCAAAGTAGTAAGTGATCAGATTTCAAAGATTCCCTATTTTGCAGGTGCGTTTGGCAATGAGCCAGCCTCTCAATATGCTCAAGAAATTACTTCACTAATGCCGGGTATGAATCGAGTCTATTATTCAAATTCTGGTTCAGAGGCAAATGAAAAGGGCTATAAGATGGTTCGTCAATTAGCTCATTTTGATAACGACGGCAAGAAACATAAAATAATATTTCGTGACCGTGATTACCACGGCACTACAATTGGAGCAATGAGCTCCTCTGCTCAAATACAAAGAAAAAAACAATATGGGCCCTTTGCTCCAGGATTTGTAGAGATGCCCAATTGCTGTTGTTATCGCTGCCCATTTGGCAAGAAATATGGAGAATGCAATATTGAATGTGCAACAGTTTTAGAAGACATTATCTTAAAAGAAGGTCCAGATACAGTTGGTTCAGTTGTACTAGAGCCAATTACTGCGGGTGGAGGAGTAATTCCTCCAGTTAAGGAGTACTTTCCAATAATCCAGTCTATATGCAATAAATACGATGTCCTACTTCACATAGATGAAGTTGTTTGTGGACTTGGAAGAACAGGCAAATGGTTTGGTTATCAACATTTCGATGTCCAGCCTGATATAGTGACTACAGCCAAAGGATTGGCAGCTGGCTATGCTGCTATTTCAGTTACGATTACATCTGAAGCAATTTTTGATAGATTTAAGCAAGACCCATCGAATCCTGATAGCTATTTCAGAGATATATCAACTTTTGGTGGATGTACTGCAGGTCCTGCAGCAGCTCTTGAGGTTGTAAATATTATTAAAAGAGAAAACCTTCTCGAAAACGTTAAAAATATGGGTGACTACCTCAAGGATAAGTTGCACGCACTTGAAGATAAATATGACATTATTGGGGATGTAAGAGGAAAAGGTTTGTTTTGCGGAGTTGAACTAGTGAAAGATAGAAAAACTAAAGAGCCAGTTCATGAGAGCATTGCAATGGCTATTGCTGGACATTGTTTAAAAAATAAAGTTATGATTGGTAGAACGAATCGAAGCTTTGAATATAATAATAATGTTCTTCTTTTTAGCCCAGCTTTTATTTGCTCAAAAAATGAAATTGATCAAATTGTTGAAGCTGTCGATAACGCAATTGCTGCAAATATTTAAAGTAAGTTTCATTAGTATTTATAGGAGAATTTAAAATGATTATTGGTGTTCCTAAAGAAATTAAAAATCATGAGTATAGAGTGGGCTTAACACCTAGAAGTGTTAAGGAATTCATTAATCATGGTCACAAAGTTTTAGTTCAAACGAATGCTGGCATTGGAATCGGTGCTTCAGATCAGGAGTATGCTGATACAGGTGCTGAGATTATTGCGACTGCTAAAGAGGTGTTTGATAAAGCAGAAATGATCGTCAAAGTAAAAGAGCCTCAAGCAGAAGAGATTGCTATGCTAAGAGAAGGACAAATACTCTACACTTATCTTCACCTTGCGCCAGACCCTGAACAAACTAAAGGACTGGTTGAAAGTGGAGCAATCTGTGTAGCTTATGAAACGGTAACCTCACCAAGAGGCGGCCTTCCATTATTAGCGCCGATGTCTAAGGTTGCTGGACGAATGGCCGTTCAAGCCGGTGCTCACTTTTTAGAGCATCCAAATGGCGGTATGGGAGCTCTCCTTGGAGGTGTTCCAGGAGTTGATCCACTCAATGTAGTGATACTTGGTGGTGGAGTTGTAGGAGCTCATGCAGCGCACATGGCTGTTGGTATGGGAGCTGATGTTTGGGTGCTGGATAATAATCCTGATACTTTGGAGCAGCATTGGCAGCAGTTTGGAAGAAGCACGAATACAGTCTTCTCAACAAAAAGTTCAGTTGAAGAGTATGTGCTTCAAGCTGACCTTGTAATTGGCGGAGTATTAATACCTGGTGCTGAAGCTCCAAAATTAGTCTCTAAAGAAATGATTAAAGCAATGAAGCCTGGATCTGTGATTGTAGATGTAGCAATTGATCAAGGTGGGTGCTTTGAAACCTCTAAGGCAACCACTCATGCAGAGCCAACCTACATAGTTGACGATGTGGTTCACTATTGTGTGGCAAACATGCCTGGAGGTGTTCCAAAAACATCAACTTATGCTCTGAACAACGTTACTTTGCCGTTCGGGCTGAGTATTGCGAATAAAGGGGTAAGACAGGCTTTATTGGATGATGAGCATCTTAGAGCTGGATTAAACGTTCATAGTGGAAACGTAACTTGTTTAGAGGTTGCACAGGACTTAGGATATGATTATGTTCCTGCTTTGGATATATTAAATAAATAATAATAGGGGAGTAAAAAAAAATGGCAAAAATGACTTCGAGTGAAGCCTTTGTTGAAACTATGGTAGCTAATGAAGTTACAGATATTTTCGGTATTATGGGTTCAGCATTTATGGATGCAATGGATATATTTGAACCCGCAGGAATAAGGTTTATACCAGTTGTTCATGAGCAGGGAGCTGCCCATATGGCGGATGGGTACTCAAGAGTTAGTGGCAGGCATGGTGTTGTAATAGGTCAGAATGGTCCAGGAATTTCTAACTGTGTTACTGCAATCGCTGCTGCATACTGGGCCCATAGTCCAGTAGTTATAGTTACTCCTGAGGCTGGAACAATGGGGATGGGATTGGGTGGATTTCAAGAAGCAAATCAACTCCCAATGTTTCAAGAATTTACTAAATATCAGGGCCACGTTGTGAACCCAATGAGAATGGCTGAATTTACTGGACGTTGCTTTGATAGGGCAATGAGTGAGATGGCGCCAACCCAGTTAAATATTCCAAGAGACTACTTCTATGCTGATGGTGAATTTACTATTCCTAAGCCAAGACGTATTGATCGCGGCTCTGGAGGTGAAGATACACTTAATGATGCTGTTCAATTAATTTCTAAAGCCCAATTTCCAGTGATTGTTTCGGGTGGCGGTGTTGTTATGGCTGACGGCGTAGATGAGTGTGCAGCACTAGCTGAACGTCTAGGAGCTCCTGTGGTTAATAGCTATTTACATAATGATTCCTTTCCAGCTAGCCATGACTTATGGTGTGGTCCTCTTGGTTATCAAGGTTCAAAGGCTGCAATGAAGCTAATCTCAAAGGCTGATGTAGTTATTGCATTAGGAACAAGATTAGGACCATTTGGAACATTACCTCAGCATGGAATGGATTACTGGCCGAAAGATGCGCAGATTATTCAGATTGATGCAGATCACAAAATGCTTGGCTTAGTAAAACCAATAAATGTTGGTATCTGTGGTGATGCAAAAGCGGTGGCATCAGTTCTTTGTCAAAAATTAGAGTCCGAGTCTCTTAATTGTGACTCAACAAAAAGTAATCGAGCAAAAACTATTGCAGATGAAAAAGCAGCATGGGAGTTAGAGTTAGATGAGTGGATTCATGAAACTGACTCCTACAGTATGGATATGATTGCTAATAAAGAAGAGGGCTGGCTTCACCCAAGACAAGTCCTAAGAGAACTAGAGAAGGCAATGCCTGAAGATGTAATGGTTTCAACTGATATTGGAAATATTAATTCAGTTGCAAATAGCTATCTACGTTTTGAAAAGCCTCGTAGTTTTTTTGCAGCTATGAGTTTTGGAAACTGTGGTTACGCTTTTCCAACAATTATAGGTGCAAAAGCTGCTGCTCAACATAGGCCAGCTGTCTCCTATGCTGGTGATGGTGCTTGGGCTATGAGCATGGTTGAAACAATGACATGTGTACGTCATGATATCCCAGTCACTGCAGTAGTATTTCATAATCGTCACTGGGGTGCAGAAAAGAAAAATCAGGTAGATTTCTATGACAGAAGGTTCGTTGCAGCTGAACTTACAGATCAGCATTTTGTTAATATTGCAGAATCTATGGGCGCTGAAGGAATTCGTGTAGATAAGCTCGAAGATGTTGGTCCAGCACTCAAAAAAGCAATTGATATGCAAATGAATGAGAGAAAAACTACAATTATCGAAATCATGTGCTCTAGAGAGCTTGGAGATCCGTTTAGAAAAGATGCTTTAAGTAAGCCAGTTAGATTTCTAGAGAAATATAAAGATTTCGGTGAAAAGTCACCTCATCGTTAAGTCTTAACTTTTAATCCTTCGGAGTGGTATATTATGCTGCTCTGAAGGTTTACAGCTTAATTATGAATGAAAACCCAATAGAGCCTGCCGATATAATTGATTATTGGTTCTCTGAAAAAAGCAAACAATTCTGGTTTGCATCAACCCAATCTGTCGATAAAGAAATTACTTCCAGATATGAAAGTGTATGGGAGAAAGCGGCTTCTGGCGGCTTAAGCTCATGGGGAGAGACAGCTGATGGATCAGTTGCACTGATTATAATTCTCGATCAGTTTCCACTCAACATGTTTAGAGGTAAAGCTAAAGGCTTTAAAACTGAAAGTATGGCCGTTGAGGTTGCCTTAAATGCTATAGATAATGGATTTGATGAAGAGATGGATAATGAAAAACTACTTTTTCTATTTATGCCCTTGATGCATAGCGAAAATTTAGACCATCAAAATCTTCAAGTTTATCTTTTTGAAAAGTACAACTTTAATCTTGAGTTTTCAAAGCACCACAGAGATCTTGTTAAAAAGTTTGGTCGCTTTCCGCATAGAAATGAAATATTAGGACGTATGAGTACTATGGAGGAGCTCGACTACCTTCTTTCTGATAACGCATTTAGAGGATAGGGCTAACTAGTTTTTTTTGTTCCTAATAATTTAATGCGTCAATTCCTGCTTGAGCAACCACTATATCTTGGTCAGAGCTGCCAGAACTGCAACCAATCCCACCCACAATCTGACTATCAACAAAAAGGGGTAAGCCACCACCAACAACGCAAAAACGGCCTTGATGCGAAGTTTGGATACCAAATGCTGGCCCATGATTAATAACGGACTTACCATAATCTAGAGTAGCTTTTCTGGCTGCCGCTGCAGTAAATGCCTTATCAATAGAGACATTAATGCTTGTAATTTTTGCATTATCCATTCTAGTAAATAACATGAGGTGGCCACCATCATCTACAATAGCGATATCCATATCTATACCTATCTCAACTGCTTTATTAATAGCAGCATCCATCATTTTTTTTGTATCTTCAAGCGTAAGTTTTAGTACCTGTTTCATAATTTAATTTTTGGAGTAGTTAATACATTTCGCTCCAAGCGCTGATGAACTGCTCTGTAGATGATATGATTCATGAAAACCCCTTTACATTAAACACATGATTAATAATATAACTGCATTTTCAATGAGTAAATTGAGTAATTATCAAAGACGATTTAGGTCAAATCAACTGAAAACTCTAATGAGATTTAATACTTAATTAAGAATGCATCACGAAAAAGAATTGGATAATCTGTTTCCACAAAAAATAACAATTTGTCTACTTTAACTGATCAGCTTCAAGAAATTTTCGTCTGTATTTAATTAGAATGTCTTCAGTGTATCCATTTGCCTGCTCTGCACCTTCAAAGACGAGAGCTTTAGAGGCTTTAAAGGCATAGCAATTGTATTTTGGAGCCATTGGCAAGTATTGAGGATCTCGTTTATTTTGTTCATCAACTATGACGGCCATCTCTTGGAATGCAGTATTCACTTGCTCTTTGGAGCATATCCCATGGTGAAGCCAATTAGCCATATGTTGTGAGGATATTCTTAACGTGGCTCGATCTTCCATAAGTCCAACATGGTTTATATCTTGAACTTTAGAACAACCAATTCCATGATTAATCCATCGAACAACATAGCCCAAAATACTTTGAGCATTGTTATTTATTTCATTAATAATCTTTTCCTCAGACAGCTGTTCGGCCAGCTTTAAAAAGGGAATTACAAGTAAGTCATCTTGATTAGGTTTTTTATTTTTAGATAATATTTTTTGTTGCTGACTAAATACATCAAATCGATGATAATGGGTAGCATGCAAGGTCGCTGCAGTTGGAGAGGGAACCCATGAGCAACTTGCTCCAGCCTCTAGATGAACCATCTTGTTATCAAGCATCTCTCTCATTTGATCTGGTTGTGCCCACATTCCTTTACCTATTTGAGCCTTTTTATAAAGCCCACATTCCAGTCCAACGCTTACATTACTTTCCTCATAAGCAGAGAACCAGTCCTCTTCCTTAATGAGATTTTTACATCTCATGGCTCCAGCCATCATTGAGGTATGAATCTCATCACCAGTTCTATCAAGGAAGCCAGTATTTATAAATATTATTCGACTTTTTGCCTCATAAATACAAGCCTTAAGATTTACAGAAGTTCTTCTCTCTTCATCCATAATTCCAATCTTTAGAGTATTCTTCTTAATGGATAAAGCATTTTCGACTGATTCAAATAGGTCCATTGTAAATTTGACTTCATCTGGACCATGAAGCTTTGGTTTAACTATATATACACTTCCTTTTTTTGAATTTATTTTGAGCTTTAAATCATGAAGTGCAATCAGCGATGTAACCATTGCATCCAGAATGCCCTCAGGTGTTGATGAGCCATCAAGATTTCGAACCATTCTTGTTCTCATGTGTATTCCAACGTTTCGAACAAGAGTCAAACTAGTTCCAGGGACAGTATTTTTTTCACCACTTGTATCAACATATTCTTTGTCACTGTTTAAAGATCTACTGATCGTATGCCCATTTTTTGTGAATGTTGAATTGAGATCACGCTTCATAAGGCCCAAATAATTCCTGTAAGCATGAATTTTTTCATCATCAGAGACAGTCGAGGCAGAATCCTCAAAATCGACAATTGTTGTTACTGCAGACTCTAGAATGACATCAAATATGCCACTTTTGTGAAGACTTTTCTCTTGATCGCAAACGATCTCTAGATGGAGGTTATTATTTTTTAGGAGTATGTTTCCATTGTCAGTTAAGCCTATGTACTGATCAGGATTTATTAAGGTTGCTAGCTCGCCATTATCAAGATTAAATATTAAAGCCCCTGTGTACTTTACTTGAGAAGTAATTTGTCTATAAGAAGCCCCCTTTAAAGGCGCTACCTCATCAAGAAATTCACATGCAAGCTCAGCAGTTCGGTTTACACGTTGAAGATTATGCGCAAAGGAGGTTGTCATACTTCCTCTATTCGGAATCACATTGGTTCCATAAAGGCAGTCAAAAAGACTACCCCATCTTGCATTTACCGCATTGAGAACAAATCTTTGATTCGTTATTGGTACGACAAGCTGAGGTCCTGAAACCTGCGAAATCTCATCATCTACTTCTTCAACATCTATGTCGAATTCACTAGGGATTGAAGATATATAGCCTATGTCTATAAGAAAGCTTTTGTATTTTTTTTGGTCAATCCTTTTATTCTCTAGATGCCAGTCATTAATTTTTGATTGAAGCTCTTCCCTCTTTTCTAAAAGAAGCTTATTTTCATCTTGATGCTTAGCTAATAAATTCGATAACGACTGAAAGAATTCCGTGGCCGAAATGTCCAATCCAATACAAACCTCTTTCTCAATAAAATCAAAAAAAACTTTATCAACCTTAATATCATTAATTACTTGATCAGTGCTCATTCATCTGCCTTGTTTTCTAATACAATAACTCCATCTTCATCAGCATAAAGATAGTGCCCTGGAGTGAATTTTACATTTGAAAAAGATACATCAAGGCCTCTTTTTCCGACTCCATTTTTTATACTTTTTCTAGGACAAGTTCCAAGTGCACGAATACCAATATTCATAGTGTTGATCTGAGCAGAATCTCTTATTGCACCGTTAATAATTATTCCCTCCCATTTATTTTTGATTGCGTCTGTTGCCCTTTTATCACCCATCATTGCACATTGTAATGAGGACCCCGCATCTATAACTAGTACGCATTCATTTCCATTGGTGTTAAGAGCCTCCTCTACAAGTGAGTTATCTTCAAAACACTCAATAGTGACTATGCGGCCTGAGAAACTGTTTTTTTTACCAAAGCTTTGATAAATTGGTTTTAGATATTGAACATTTGGATGCATTTCATCTGAAATATCGCAAGTTGATTTCATATTATTTGTCCTTATAGATTTCACACATGCGTTTTTCTAAACCATACGGGTAGTAGTCCATGACACCATTTTCTTTAATTTTGTCTTGAACAGAGACCCAGTAATCAGCATCCAAAAGCTTTTTATATTTTTTATTAAAGATTTCTTTCATATAGGGGTTTGGTAGCATGAAGTATTTGAATTCTTCCGGAAAAACATCATTTTGACCAACGTAGTACCATGGTTCTGAGGCCATTTCCTGCTCGTAAGTCTTTGCTTTTGGAATTTTTTTAAAGATTGGAGTGCTCATTAAGGTTATTTCATCATAGTCGTAAAAAACCACTCTGTTTTGCCGAGTTACGCCAAAGTTTTTGGTAAGCATATCGCCAGGAAAGATATTCGAGTTTATAAGCTCATCGATAGCCTTTCCATAGTCATTTATTATATGATTTTGCTGCTTTTTATTGGCAGTTTCAAGATACATATTGAGCGGCGTCATTTTATTCTCAATGTACATATGTTTAATGATTAACAAATCGCTTTCAATCTCAATATTTGAGATAGCTTTTTTCTTTAATTCTTCTAATAACGTACTGTCAATATCTTTCAGTGGAAATGCAACATTAGAGAATTCCCAGGTATCGGCTAATCTTCCAATTCTTACATGGTTTTTAACAAAATAATATCTATCCTTAACCATATCTTTTGTACCCATTTTAGGGGGTGCAAACTTATCATTAATGACTTTGAAAACATAGGGATACATCGGAAACGTAAAAACTGACATTACCATACCCTTAATACCTGGGGCGACAATGAGTTTTTCGCTGGTAATTTTAGAGTACTTTAAAAAATGTCTATAAAGAAGAGTCTTTCCTTGCTTATGCAGTCCTATGGCGCTGTAGAGAACTGCTCTGGTTTTTCCTGGTAATAATTCTTTCAAATATTCAACAATCGCTGAAGGATAGTCAGTTGTAATAAAGAAGTATGATCTAGAGAAGCTGAATACAATTGAAATCGCTCCAAGATCAGTCAAAATACTATCAACATATAGTCCCTTTTCCTCATCATTCAATAGCGCTATAAGAACTGGAATATCTGAGTGAAGTTGCGTAACAATTTTTCCGACAATATAAGCACACTTACCTCTTATAAAGGGCGTGCTTATAAATTGCATTTCAAATACTTCAGAGCTAAGCCTTGGAACTTGTTTATAAAGTTGCTCTTGGAGTCTTTCTATATCTTGATTAAAGTTACCAAATTCGCAATTAAACTGATAATTTTTTAAAATGGATGTAAATGTGTCTGTGAGTTGTTCATTATCGACGAAATAGCTGTCTATGACAGGTTCATCCATATCAATATAATTAAGAGATACGCAAGGTTTAGTATAAATAAATTGATTATTGTAAAAATTTCTTGAGAAAATTCTACAAAAAACTGAATTGTAAAAAGTCTCAGCAAGTTCGGGCTGTTTGTGCGATGTTATAAGCTCTGTGTAGACATTCTTTGTATTTTTCCAAAAGCTGGAATTAAATTTTTTACTACTTTGAATATCACTAAACTGCGTTTTAGGGCCGTATAGATTTTGTTTTTTTAACTCCAAGAAGAGTTTTTTACAAAAATCATCAACTTGCTCATCATAAAAATTAAGTCTTAACTTTGAATCCCTTTCAATCTTTTCCCAATCTCTAACTTCGAAACATCTTTTTGCCTCAATAGAGGCGCTTTTAATATTTTTATAATGCCGCTCGAAACCTAACAAAATCTTTTTTGCAATTGATAAAGAGATGTTTTGTGACGAGCTAATTTGCATAAATTATGTCTTAATTAGAAAGCCCTTCATTAAAGAAGGGCATCCATTTATTCATTTGCGGCTTAACTGAATTGCTCTTCTTCTGTTGAGCCTTTTAAAGCAGTCACAGAAGATTCGCCTCCCTGAATAACAGTTGTGACATCATCAAAGTAACCCGCACCAACTTCTTGCTGATGAGACGCGAACGTGTAGCCTTTACTTGCAGCATTGAACTCAGGCTCTTGAACTTTTTCAACATAATGCTTCATGCCATCGCCCTTAGCATACTCATATGCAAGGTCAAACATGTTATACCACATATTATGTATTCCAGCTAAAGTGATAAATTGATACTTGTAGCCCATCTCTGAAATTTTTTCCTGAAATGATGCGATTTCGCTATCATTTAGGTTCTTTTTCCAGTTGAATGATGGAGAGCAGTTATAGGCTAATAATTGGCCTGGATTTTCAGCCAAAACTGCTTCAGCAAATTCACGGGCAAAACCAAGGTCAGGTTTTCCAGTTTCGCACCATACTAGATCTGCATAAGGCGCATAAGCGACACCTCGTGAAATGGATTGCTCTAATCCATTTTTTACAATATAGAATCCTTCAGCAGTTCTCTCACCAGTGATGAAAGGAGCATCATGAGGATCAACATCAGAGGTAAGTAGATTTGCTGCCTCTGCATCCGTTCTAGCCAATAATAGAGTTGGAACACCCATGACATCTGAAGCTAATCGAGCAGAGATTAATTTTTGAACTGCCTCCTGAGTCGGGACTAAAACTTTTCCACCCATATGGCCACATTTTTTTACTGCTGCAAGTTGATCTTCAAAGTGAGCTCCTGCAGCACCATTAGTTATCATGTTTTTCATAAGCTCAAAGGAATTTAGCACGCCTCCAAACCCAGCTTCTGCGTCAGCGACTATTGGTAAGAAGAAGTCAATATACTTTTCATCACTAGGATCTATTCCTTGTGACCATTGAATTTCATCAGCCCTTTTAAAAGTATTGTTAATTCTTCTTACCATTGTTGGTACTGAGTCATAAGCATAGAGAGACTGATCGGGATACATAGTCTCAGAAGTATTTCCATCTGCAGCAACTTGCCAGCCAGAGAGATAAATAGCCTCAATTCCAGCTTTTGCTTGTTGCATAGCTTGGCCAGCTGTAATAGCACCCATACAATTAACATAACCCTTTTTTGAAGAGCCATTTACTAAGTCCCAAAGCTTTTCAGCACCTCGCCTTGCGTATGTGCATTCAGGTTGAACTGAGCCTCGAAGTCTTACTACATCTTCAGCTGAATATGGTCTTTTAACATTATTCCATCTTGGATTCTCTTTCCAGTCTCTTTCCAGCACTTTAATTTGATCTTTTCTGCTCACTTTATTCTCCTTTTTATTTGCATTTTATTTGTGTATTTAAAAAATAATAATCAAAATTTTAAAACTTTAAATTTATAACTATTAAGCCAGTTTTTTGAAAGAAATAGTGTTTATTATGTTGTATCTAACTTCTTGAAAAAACAACTAAATACATTAATTTAGAATAATACCAATCTTATTTAATAAAAATTTATAAATTTCACTATATAATATAATTATTTCATAATATGAAAAATGATATGAAGCTAAGATCAATTGATAAAAAATATAATGCTATTGAAAAATGCTTACAAATTCTTTCAATGTTTTCTTTAGATAAGTCAACATTTTCAATCAAGGAGATTTGCGATCAACTGAATTTTAATGTTTCAACTGCTTATCGAATTCTTTCAACTCTTGAAGAATACGGCTATGTTTCACGTCTTAAGAATAAAGAGTACGTAATCGGTACTCAGGCATTGTATTTAAGCGCTATTTATACGCAAAGTAATCATCTTGAGCAAATTCGCCCAATAGTTGATTACATTCGTGACGTTTCAGGAGAAACAAGCTCTTTTTTTGTTGAGGAAGATGATAAACGTATTTGCTTATATAGATCACACTCGCGGGATGAAATCAGGCATAACATAGAACAAGGCTCTAGATTAGATCTAAATCGAGGCGCTTCAGGTCGTATTATTTTGGCCTATGGTAAACGTCAAAATGATAAAAAAGGTTTTTATAAAGAAATTAGAGATAAAGGATATTATTTGTCTATTAATGAACACAATCCTTCTCTGTTTGCTCTAGCTGTTCCTGTGCTCTCAAATAGTCATAAACTTTTTGGAGCAATTGTAGTTTCAGGACCTATAACTCGCTTCAGCGAAAAACAAAAATCAACGCTCTTAGATCTTCTTAAGGAGCAACTTAAAAATATAGTAATGCCATAGTATTACGTTAATTCGGGACTAAGATTAATTCGCCTTTAATCTGCCTTTTTTTTATTTTTAATTTACTTTTAATAGTTAATTCTTTTCAATTTTATTCATATTTCATATGTATCATAATCGACAGTAAAAACTACCTTTTCAATTAACTATAATTATGAAACCACATTTGTATGTTCATGGTGACTATATTGAGTCATCTTCTGGTGAAGCTTTTCACTCCATTAATCCTGCAAATGGTGAAGTAATAGCAACTATTGGTCAGGCAAGTGAGGAAGATGTTGAAAAGGCTATATTATCAGCCGAAAAAGGATTTTTTGAATGGAGTAAGATGAGTGCTTTTGAAAGAAGCAGAATTTTACTTAAGGCGGTTAAAATTCTTCGTGATAGGAATGATGAGCTTGCTGAACTTGAAGTGATAGACTGTGGAAAGCCACTTCAGGAGGCAAACTGTGTTGATATTCATACTGGGGCAGATGTAATTGAGTACTATGCTGGACTAGCACCCGCTTTACAGGGGTCTCAGCAAGATCTAAATGCGGATGCATTTTTTATTTCAAAGAGAGAGCCTTTAGGAGTTTGTGCTGGTATTGGGGCATGGAATTACCCTATTCAGATTGCTTGTTGGAAATCCGCTGCTTGTCTTGCTGCGGGAAATTCAATGGTTTTTAAGCCATCTGAGGAGACTCCATTAAGCGTTCTAAAGCTAGCTGAAATATACACTGAAGCAGGAATGCCACCAGGAGTATTTAATGTTGTTCAAGGTGACTATAGGGTCGGACAATACTTAACAAGACACTCAAGAGTAGCAAAAGTATCTTTTACTGGGGAAAGCACTACTGGAAAAAAAGTTATGTCCGATGCTGCCGCCACTCTCAAAGAGGTTACGCTTGAACTAGGAGGCAAGTCTCCTTTAATTGTTTTTAATGACGCTAATTTAGATAATGCTGTTTCTGGAGCGCTACTAGCAAACTTTTATACTCAGGGTGAAATTTGTACAAATGGAACGAGAGTGTTTGTTCAATCAGAAATTTATGATGAGTTTCTTAAACTAGCATGCAAGCGAAGTAAAAAAATAAAAATTGGCAATCCATTAAAGCTTGATACTCAAATGGGTGCTCTTATCAGTCAAGATCATCTTGATAAAGTTATGGGTTATATTGATAGAGCCAAACAATCTAATTCTAAACTTTTGATTGGTGGTAATCGATTCATTTCTGATGAAACAAAAAATGGATTCTTTGTTGAGCCAACTATTTTTGCTGATTGCAGTGACAAGGACCCCCATGTAATAGATGAAATTTTTGGTCCAGTAATGTCTGTATTGCCTTTCAATGATGAGTCAGAAGTGATCCACAGAGCAAATGAAACAAAGTTTGGTTTGGCTGCTGGAGTTTTTACTCAAGATATCAGTCGAGCTCATCGAGTAATTAATCAGTTGCAAGCAGGTATTTGTTGGATTAATAGCTGGGGGGACTCACCAGCTGAAATGCCTGTTGGGGGTTATAAGGAGTCAGGTATTGGGCGTGAAAATGGTCCTGAAACCCTTAAAAGCTACACTCAGTTGAAAAGTGTTTTTGTTCGACTGAATGATGTCGAAAGTCCTTATTAAATAACTAGCTGACAGTGATGAAAAATGATTTTGATTTTATTGTAGTTGGGGCTGGATCTGCTGGCTGTGTTTTGGCGAATCGGCTGAGTGAGTCTGGAGAATATAATGTCATCCTTCTTGAAAATGGAGGAAGTGATAAAAACATTATGATTCAAATGCCTACGGCGCTTTCATATCCTATGAATACTGATAAATTCGCTTGGCAATTTCATACTGAGCCAGAGCCATATTTAGATAATAGAAAAATGCATTGCCCTAGGGGGAGAGTAATGGGAGGTTCTTCCTCTATTAATGGAATGGTTTATGTTCGAGGTCATGCAAAAGATTTTGATGAATGGGAAAGACATGGTGCAAAAGGTTGGTCATATCAAGACTGCTTGCCTTACTTTAAGCGATGTGAAACTTGGCATGAAGGAGAAAATGAATACCGAGGTGGAGGTGGCCCTTTATCCACTTCAAATGGAAATAACATGAAGTTAAATCCCCTTTATAAAGCATTTATAAATGCTGGCAAGGAGGCAGGTTATCCCGAAACTAAAGATTACAATGGTGAGCAACAAGAGGGCTTTGGCCCTATGCATATGACGGTTGGTAATGGGGTTCGCTCGTCAACTTCTAATGCTTATATTAAGCCAGTAAAAAAAAGAACAAACCTCCAAATATTAACTGACGTCCTTGTTGAAAGAGTTATTCTTGAAAATAAAAAAGCTACTGGGATTGAGTATTCAATTAATGGAGAAAAAAAGACACTAAAAGCAAAAAAAGAAGTGATACTTTCTGCAGGCTCTATCGGCTCACCTCAACTCCTTCAACTGTCTGGTATTGGACCAAAACAAGTATTAAGTAATGCGGGTGTTGAGTTAGTGCATGAATTGCCTGGTGTAGGTGAGAATCTTCAAGATCATCTTGAGGTCTACTTTCAATATCATTGCAAGAAGCCAATTACGCTTAATAGTAAATTAAATCTTTTGAGTAAGGGACTCATTGGTGTTCAATGGATACTAGCAAAGACAGGTTTAGGCGCAACCAATCATTTTGAGTCTTGTGGTTTTATTCGATCTAGAGGCGGTATCGAGTGGCCAAATATTCAATATCACTTTCTCCCAGCTGCAATGCGTTATGATGGGAATGCTGCAATGAAAGGTCATGGATATCAAGTTCACGCGGGTGTTAATAAAGTGAGTAGTAGAGGAAGTGTTAGAATCAAGAGTTCAGACCCTCTAGCAAAGCCTTCAATTATTTTTAACTACTTAGAAACCGAAGAAGATCGTCAAGACTGGAGAGACTGCATAAGGCTAACAAGAGAAATTCTCAGTCAGCCTGCTCTTGATGAGTTTAATGGTGGTGAAGCTAATCCTGGCCTTGAGGTTCAGAGTAATGATGAGATAGATGCTTGGGTGAGGGCAAATGTTGAGAGTGCTTATCACCCCTCATGTTCCTGCAAGATGGGCTCAGCTGATGACCCTATGACTGTGGTGAATAGTGCTGGACAAGTTATTGGGATAGATAACTTAAGGGTTATTGACTCATCAGTTTTTCCAACTATTCCAAATGGCAATTTAAATGGCCCAACAATAATGCTAGCTGAGAAAATGGCTGATGCTGTTATTGGCAAAAAACCTTTAAAATCAAGTAATGCCAGTGTTTGGGTTGATTCAAATTGGAAAAAATTACAACGTCTTACAAAGCCCACGAGAGAATTAAATTACTAATTTTTCTAGTTAATGAAAATATAACTTGATTCTTAGATTGAATCCGTATAAAAATTAACTCATCCTGACGATATCTTTATCTTAGATGCAAGTAGACAAATTAAATACATATATTGTTGCAACACCACAGCCCCATATTGGCGGCATGTATTGGATCTTTCTATCCATCGAGACTAAGTGTGGAGTATTGGGTATCGGAGAGGTGTATTCAGCATCTTTTCATCCCGAAGTTGTTGTCAAGGGCATTAACGACGTTTTTGAAAGGTACCTCAAAGGCCATGACCCGCATCACGTCGAACGCTTCTATCGTGAATGTTACTCAAGTGGCTTTACTCAGAGGCCTGATTTAACCATGATGGGTGTTTTAAGTGGTCTTGAGATGGCTTGTTGGGATATCATTGGAAAAGAGGCAAATAAACCAATTTATGAGCTTATAGGGGGAAAGGTCCATGAAAAGTTGCGCTCTTATACCTATTTGTATCCTAAGGATAACAATGGTGAGCTTAATTATGATGACCCTGAGCTAGGTGCTGAGTCCGCTATTGATTTAATGAAGCAGGGTTTTACTGCAATCAAGTTTGATCCAGCTGGACCCTATTCTTCATACTCTGGGCATCAAATATCTCTGAGTCGGTTAAAACATAGCGAGAGCTATTGTCAAAGAATTAGAGAGGCAGTGGGAGATCAATGCGATATCCTTATTGGAACTCATGGGCAGCTTACGCCATCATCAGCTGTTAGGCTTGCAAAAATACTTGAAAGATTTGATCCTCTTTGGTTCGAAGAACCTGTTCCTCCAGGCCAATCAAGTGCAATGGCTCAGGTGGCTAAAAAAACTAAAATTCCAGTTGCAACGGGTGAAAGGCTGACTACAAAGTATGAATTTTTTGATGTTTTAAAAAATAATGCTGCCTCAATCATTCAAATGAATCTAGGCCGGGTAGGTGGAATTCTTGAGGCAAAGAAAATTGCAAGTATTGCAGAGGTTTATTATGCCCAAATTGCACCGCACCTATATAACGGTCCTATTGGGGCTGCAGCGAGCATTCAGCTCTCTACTGCAACACCTAACTTTTTAATAATGGAAAGTATTAAGACTTGGGGAGGCTTTCATGCTGAAGTTCTAACTGAGTCAATAAATTGGAATAATGGAAACATAATTCCGTCAGCTAAGCCGGGCTTAGGTATTGAATTGAATTATGAAGTTGTTGAGTCAAACTCCCCATACAAAGGAAAAAAGCTTCATCTTTCAATGGATCAAAAGCCTTATTATGTTGATGATGAATCTAGCAATTAGGAGAATTACATGAAAGTAGGATTTATTGGCCTAGGCAATGCAGGAGGTAAGCTTGCTGGCAGTCTTTTAAGGAATGGTTTTGATCTTACAGTTAGAGATTTAAACGATTCTTTAGTTAATGAATTTGTAGCTCGAGGAGCATCGACAATTGGCTCTCCAAAGGAAATGGCTGAGCTTTGCGATATTGTTATAACTTGCCTGCCTTCGCCGAAAGCTTGCTCAGAGGTTATGGAGTCAAAAAATGGCATTATAGCAGGCCTAAGCCATGGAAAGATTTGGCTAGAGATGAGCACAACTGATGAAGCAGAAATTAGACGAATAGGTTTATTAGTTGAATCAACAGGTGCTTTACCAGTCGACTGCCCTGTATCTGGGGGTTGTCATAGAGCTGATACAGGAAACATTTCAATATTTGCTGGATGCAAACGTGAGGCTTTCGAAAAGGCACTTCCGATTTTAAAAACAATGGGAAGAAGAGTTCTTCATACCGGTGATTTAGGAACAGCTTCAACATTAAAAGTAATGACTAATTATCTTGCTACAGTGAACCTTGTATCGATTTCAGAAGCCCTCACAACAATGAAAGTTTTAGGTATGGATATGAATGTAACTTACGAAGCTATCAAAGCTTCCTCAGGCAACTCTTTTGTTCATGAAACAGAGTCACAGGTTATTTTAAATGGAAGTAGAGACATAAGTTTTACTATGGATTTAGTTTCAAAGGATGTAGGTATTTTTAATGAGTTGGCTGAGCGTAAAGGGCTTGATTTAGAAGTTGCCCCAATGATAGTTGATATTTTTAAGGATGGAGAGGAGCGTTATGGACCTAGAGAGCTCTCTCCAAATATTATCAAAAGACTTGAGGAAAGGGCTAATATAGATGTTCTGGGAGTTGGTTTCCCACCCGAAATGGTCGATGATGAGCCGGAGGAGCAAGGGTATGAAGTTATTATTCCAAACAGACAAGATGCTTAACTTCACCTAATCTTTTTTTAATCAACTCCTAAAATTCATTTACATTTTAATATCTTATTTTAAAATGTTATTTTTTAATAGACTCCTAACCCTTTTGTATGCAATCAGATCTCTCTCCAAATTTTAAACCCAAAAATATTGTAAAAAGTATTAGTAAAGCTATTAATTTAGGTCAAGCTCAATCCTCTCTTGCAAGTCAGGGTAAAGATTGGGAGAGCGTGATTGATGTTATGGACCAAGCTGAGCATAATATTGGCAGGGAGATGAGTGTTAACTCACATCTTAATTCAGTCATGTTTTCTGATGACTTCAATAAACAGTATGAAAAAACACTGCCTTTAATTTCAAACTACTACAGTGATTTGGGAGCGAATAAAGAATTATATAAAGCTTTTAGTAGGGTGAAAGAAACCAAATTAAGTAAGCAGCAAAAGCACATAGTAAAAGAATCTTTGCGCAGCTTTGAGCTTTCTGGTGTTGCACTTGATGGAGTCAAATCTTCTCGTTTCAAAGAAATTAAGGAGCAGTTAAGCATCCTTAGTAATAATTTTTCTAAAAATGTTTTGCAAGCAACGAACTCCTGGAAAAAGATTGTATTAGTTTCTGACTTAAAGGGCTTTGGAGAGAATGAATTATCTAAAGTTAGAGTGGGAGAAAATTACGAGATCAATCTTCAGGTTCCTGTCTATATAGATTTAATGACATATGCTGACAATAGGGATCTTAGAGAAGAGGTATACAAGGCATACATTTCTAGAGCTTCTGATGTTGGAATTACTTCGAAGGAGTTTGATAATCGCAAAATAATGGATGAAATCTTAGAACTAAGGTCAGAGCTCTCTCAGCTGGTGGGATTTTCAAATTATGCGGAATATTCAGTTGAATCAAAAATGGTTGACTCCCCAGATGCAGTTGTTGATTTCCTGGAAAAACTAATAGGTCTATCTTTCCCTCAAGCCAAGTCAGAATTAAAAGAGCTTCAAGACTTCGCAGGTCATGAGCTGATGCCATGGGATTTAATGTATTTTTCAGAAAAATTAAAACAGAAAAAATTTAACTTTAAGAGTTCTGATCTAAAGCCATACTTTCCTGAAAAAAGTGTATTCAATGGCCTTTTTAAGACTATTGAGAATCTCTATGGAGTTGAGTTAACTGAAATTGATGAGAACTCTTATCATGAAGATGTAAGGGTAATCGAGCTCCACGAAAATGATGCGCTTATTGGCAGAATTTATTTGGATGTCTATGCCAGGGA
>CABWZU010000018.1:0-22795 GCA_902510115.1 uncultured Gammaproteobacteria bacterium
CAACCATTAGGGATAATGGTTTTGTCATGTGGGAATCTCATGCTGTCATACGATATCTAGCTAAGCAATATGGGCTTGGCAGTCTCTACCCTAAAGACTCTCAAAAAGCTGCCATTTCCGATCAATGGATGACATGGTCAACAGATAGCTTTATAAGCACTTTTTTTCCTGTCTTTTGGCAGCTTGTTCGAACCGAAAAGAAAGATAGAGATTATACAAAAATAGCTGAAATGGCAAAACAAAGCTCTGATATTCTTAAGGTCCTTGATGAACACTTAATTAACAATCACTATGTTGCTGGAGATACCTTTACTTTTGGAGATATTCCGCTCGGTGTGTTAATTCATAAGTACTTTGTGCTAGATATTGAAAGGCCTAACTTGCCTGGAATTGAGGCTTGGTATCAAAGACTTTCAGAGCGTCCTGCCTTTAAAGAGCACGCGATGCAGCCTTTTGGCAATTCACCATCAGAATTCTTTGCACTTCAAACAAAAGGTGAAGAGAATGAATAATAGGCACTAGATATGTCAATATTTAACTCAAAAACTTCAACTAAAGATGCTGGAATAACTCCTGATCTACTGGATAAGATCACAGATGCGTATAACCGAAATGATATTGATGCAGTAATGTCTTTCTTTGCAGAGGATGCTGTCTTTGATCATGCTGCAGGACCAGATATTCATGGTACTCGCTTTTCAGGGTTAGATAAAATAAGGGCTATTTTCCAAGGTCTTTTTGATAACGTTCAAAGTGTAAACTGGACACCAATTGATACTAGAGTTTCTGGTGATAAGGCCTACTGCGAGTTTCATCGAGTTGCTAAACTAAAATCTGGTGAGGTCCAAGACTTTTTAAGTGTCGATGTTCTTACTTTTAGAGAGGGTTTAATCATCCACAAAGATACTTTTTATAAGAACCGAACAAGTTAATTTTAAAGGCACTACTATGAAAAGAACAATACCAATTGACCCAGCACTTGAAAAAGGATACAACGTAAGATTGCTAGTAGATGACTTTGATGCCCTCATTGAAAAGTGGTCTAACTGGAGTGAAGATTTTAGGGCCAATGTCGACTCCTCCCTTGACTGTCAATATGGCAATGGAGAGAAAGATAAACTCGATATTTTTAGGTGTGGGAAGCCAAATGCACCCTTATTTATTTTTGTTCATGGAGGCTACTGGCAAAGAGGAGACAAGTCAATCTACAGTTTTGTTGCTGAGTCTTTTGTGAATTCTGGGATCGACGTTGCGCTCATCGGTTATCAACTCTGTCCTGGCGCTACTATGACAAATATTGTTGATAAAATTCGAGAAGCGATTGTATGGATCTGGAATAACGCATCTGATTACTCGATTTCAAGACAAAGAATTAATGTCTCTGGTCACTCAGCGGGTGGACATATTACCGGGATGGTTCTTGCAACCGACTGGTCAACTATTTCAAACGATCTTCCAAAAGATATCGTTAAAACAGGTATTCCAATAAGCGGACTTTACCAGCTTGATCCGATTAGAGAAACAACTATAGCCGATGCTCTAGGGCTAGATGATGAAGAGAGTCTCGCCTTAAGTCCACATTTCTTTGAGCCGAAAACTGAGGCCCCAATTCTAGTTACTTTAGGTGCAGGTGAAACTCCTGAATTTCATTGGCAAACTGAAAATTTTGTTAATAAATGGAAAGGCTATAACGCACCACTCGATTATTTTGCTGAACCAGAAGTTGACCACTTTGGAGTTGTAGAAAGACTCTCCAATAAGGATTCAGAGATTTTTAACAAAGTTAAAGCATGGCTTAAATAACGGAAACACTTAAAGTTAATTTATACTTTAAGAAGCTTAGCCATTGTTGAACCCATATCTGAAGGCGTTGGAGAGACCATCACACCAGCATCCTCTAACATTTCAACCTTTTCAGCAGCGCTCTCACCACTAGAGCTAACAATTGCTCCCGCATGACCCATAAGTCTTCCTGGTGGAGCAGTCAAACCAGCGATATAAGCAGCCATTGGTTTTGTCATATGTTCTTGAAAATACTCTGCAGCCTCAGCCTCTTGAGGACCACCAATCTCGCCGATAATCAATACAGCTTCAGTTTCATCATCCTGCTCAAAATGTTTTAATATTTCAACAAACGAACTACCATTTATTGGGTCACCACCAATACCTACACCAGTACTAATACCAATACCCAACTCCTTCATTTGGGAAGCGGCTTCATAACCTAAAGTACCCGAACGTCCAATCAGTCCAACGTTGCCTTGCTTGTAAATATGACCTGGCATAATACCCAACATAGCTTTACCTGGACTAATGGTTCCAGCACAATTGGGACCTGTCAAAATCATGCGATCCTCTGGTTTAGCCCGTGCAAAAAGGTATCTCTTTACCCGAATCATGTCATGTGTTGGTATTCCATCAGTAATGCTGACACAATATTTAATTCCGCCTTCAGCAGCCTCCATAATTCCGTCAGCCGCATATGCTGGAGGCACAAAGATAATACTGGCTTCAGCTCCAGTAGCTTCAACAGCATCTTTAACCGTATTGAACACTGGCCTTCCTAGATGTGTTGTACCTCCCTTACCAGGAGTAACTCCAGCAACCACATTAGTACCATAATCAATCATCTCTTGAGCATGAAATGAACCCATGCGCCCCGTTAGACCTTGAACTAAAACTGGGGTCTTTTCATTAATAAATATACTCATAATAAGCCCTTATTTTCCAGTTGATTTTTTCCATTCAGCTACAACCGTATGAGCTGCATCCGACAATGTTTCAGCAGTTATAACTTTTTTGCCACTATCTCTTAGTATTTTTTGCCCTTTTTCAACATTGGTACCTGACAAGCGAACCACTAAAGGAACATCAATATCTCGTTTGTTTAACAGATCTACAATGCCCTGGGCAACCCAATCACAACGATTAATACCCGCAAAGATATTGACTAAAATAGCTTCAACATTCTCATCTGATAAGACAAGCTCTATAGATGTAGCAACCCTTTGGGCTGATGCACCACCACCAATATCTAGGAAGTTTGCTGGCTCACCACCGGCATGTTGGATCATATCCATAGTTGCCATCGCAAGACCGGCGCCATTAATTAAACACCCAATATTGCCTTCCAATCCAATATAGTTTAGGTCATGCTCAGCAGCATTGATTTCTCGAATATCTTGCTGCGTTTTATCATGAAATTCAAATATTTCTGGTCTTCGATAGAGTGCATTTGCATCAAATGACATCTTAGCATCAAGAGCAAGAACTTTATTTCCAGATGTCAAAACTAATGGGTTAATTTCCAATAAATTGGCATCGGTATCTCGAAACGCGCGATAACACTTCATCACTGCCCGACTGGCAGATCCGATTGCCTCATTAGGTAATCCCAGAGTAAAAACCAGCTGTCGCGCTTGGAATGGCTGCATTCCAACCGAAGGATCAATTCTAATTTTGTTAATTTTTTCTGACATCTCCTCTGCAACTTGCTCAATATCCATTCCACCTTCAGTAGAAACAACCAAAGTAACTTTTTGAGTTGCCCTATCCAAAACGATACTAAAGTAGAGCTCTTTTATAATGTCGGTAGCCTCCTCGACATAAATACTTGAAACCATTTTGCCTTCAGGACCCGTCTGATTTGTGACTAGGTTGTTGCCAAGAAACTGGTCACAAAACTGAGAAATTTCTTTAGGTGATTCACATAATTTAACTCCGCCTGCCTTTCCACGAGCGCCAGAATGAACCTGAGCCTTTACAATCCACTTGTCTCCACCTAATTCGTTAGCTTGATAAATTGCTCCAGTCGCAGAGTGTGCTACCCCACCTCTTGGAACAGGAACCCCATATTGTGACAATATTTTTTTGGCTTGATATTCATGAATGTTCATATTAACCTTTTAGTTTTGAATTAATTGCATTATCTGTATTTACAATATTCTCTGCCATCTTTGCAGAGGCAGCATCAATCATCCTCCCATTGAGCTGTGCAGCGCCCCTGCCCTCTTTAGCTGCCTCATCAAGCGCTATAAGAATTTGTTTTGCATGTGATACTTCAGACTCTGGTGGGGTATAGACCTCATTGGCAAGATCAATCTGTGAAGGATGAATTGCCCACTTACCTTCAAATCCAAGAGCTGCTCCTCTTTTTGCAGCATCAATATAAGATTCTGGATCATTAAAGTCTCCAAATGGTCCGTCAATTGCTCTCAAACCATAGGCTCGACAAGCAACTAGCATTTGTGATAAACCAGCATGCCATTGATCTCCTGGATAATCTGGATTTAAACCTCCAATGACTGTTGTTCTTGCTCTGCAACTTGCCGCGTAATCTGCCACGCCGAAGTGCATCGCTTCAAGCCTCTCCTCACGACCTTTTTGCGCAATATCCATGACATTAGCCATTCCTAGAGTCGTTTCAATTAATACTTCAATTCCAATTCTATTTTTTAAACCCTTTGAGGTCTCTATTTGATTAAGCATTGCAGACAACATATAAACATCTGATGCTGTTCCAGCCTTTGGAAGAAGGATCGTATCCAGTTTATCTCCTGCTTGCTCTACAACCTCAACAACGTCTCGGTACATATAATGTGTGTCAATGCTATTAATTCGAACCGATATAGTCTTTCCATTGCCATTCCAGTCTAGATCATTGATAGCCTCAATAATATTTTTACGTGCAGGCACTTTGTCGTCTGGAGCAACTGCATCCTCTAAATCTAAAAAAACATAGTCCGCAGAACTTTTAAGAGCCTTTTCAAACATTTTAGGATTTGATCCTGGAACAGCTAACTCACTTCGCTGCAATCTCTGTCTGACTGGCTCATAGATAATATGACTCATAAAACCCCTTTAAATTAAATACTCGAGAACAATATATCAAGAATTTAATAGAGTAGATTTAGTAATTATCAAAAGCGATTTAAATCAAATCAACTGACCCGTCAATTATGCTTGTATTTGCCTTTGGGTGGCGTCCCGTAGGAGATTCGAACTACCTGTTTCCAGGATGAAATCCTGGCGTCCTGGGCCACTAGACGAACGGGACAATAGAGATTTTAGAGGGTTCTACTTTGATTAAGTAGGTTAAATTTAACTTACTTAATCAAAAAAAATGGCATCCGGTAGGGGAATCGAACCCCTCTTGCCAGGATGAAAACCTGGAGTCCTAACCGATAGACGAACCGGACAAAATCATTATTGCTATGGTGGAGCTAGGCGGGATCGAACCGCCGACCTCAACACTGCCAGTGTTGCGCTCTCCCAGCTGAGCTATAGCCCCAAAAAACTGGGTTGTTAGCAAAAACGTAAATTATAATCTGTATATCATTTCAGTCAAGTCAAAATTGGTAAAATATAATTATGGAAAAAATATATAACAGCGATAATTACTCAATAGAAGTGCTTTATCATATTGGCGCTTATGAAAACTCAATTCATTTTATTTTTGATGAATCAACTAAAACATGCGCAATTGTTGACCCTGCATGGGAGCCTGATTTATTTCTAAAAAAAATTAGTGAGAAGGGCTACACTCTCACAGATATTTGGATTACGCATTGGCATGGAGATCATACTAATGCAGTGGACGACATAGCAAATAAAACAGGAGCAAAAATAACTGCTGGCGTGAATGAAGTCCCTTATTTAAACATTGAGAATCCAGTTCATACGGTTGCCGATGGAGATATAATTAAGCTTGGCAACATTAAAGTTAAGATAATTGAAACGCCTGGTCACACAGCTGGCGGAGTTTGTTATCTCCTTGATGAGCACCTGATTGCAGGTGATACTTTGTTTGTCTATGGGGTAGGTATCTGTAGTCTTGCTGGCTCAAACCCAGTCACTCTATATCATTCTCTTAAGAAACTCATTGCTCAGGTCCCTGACCATATTCACTTGTTATGCGGACACAACTATGGCTCTGAAATTTCAACCACAATTGCAGAGCAGAAAAGAGCCAACCCCTTCTTACTAATTGAAGATGAAGATACATTTGTTCGTTACAGAATGCATGTTCATGACTCTACTCGAACTTACCCAATGTCTCCTATGACCCTAGATGAGGTAAATGCTTTGTTATGATAGGAATTTATGGCGGCTCCTTCGATCCCGTTCATTTAGGACATCTCAATACTGCAAAATCAATTAAAAAAGAGCTTAATTTTGAGCGATTATTCCTTTTGCCATGCTTTGAGCCTGTTCATAAAAATTCACTTTACTATTCCTCCAGCCAAAGGCTAGAGATGCTCGATCTTTCTATCAAAAAGTATCCCACCCTTGAAATTGATACTAGAGAAATTGACCGAGGAGGAAGCTCTTTTATGATTGATACTTTAGCTGAATTAATAAAAGAATTTAAGGGAAAGACAATTTGCCTAATCATTGGGATGGATAGTTTTATTAACTTTAAAACATGGAAAAAGTGGGATGAATTTGCTAGATTAGTTCATTTAATTATCCTTCCAAGAAAGACTAACCAACCCTTTCAAAAAAACCTTGATACTTTTGAATTAGCTATTGATAAGAATGACTTGAATAAGAAACCGAGTGGGCTTTTATATTTTTCTAATTCTCAGCTGATCGATATTTCGTCAACCAATATTAGAGGTAAAATTGTCTCCAACCAAAATCTTGAAGGGTTGATGCCCTCCTCCGTTATAAACTTTCTTCAAAAAATATGAAACTTGCTGAACAGATAAAAGTTGTTGAAAACGTTATTGAGGAATTAAAAGGAGAAAACATCATCACACTCAACGTAATGCAACTGAGTGATGACATGGAGGCCATTATCATTGCAACTGGGCGATCTATTCAGCATGTCAGAGGAATTGCCAACAATGTGAGTATCGAAGCCAAGAGACTTAATATGTCTGTTTTAGGGACTGAGGGTGTTGAATTCAGTGAGTGGGTGCTGGTTGATCTTGGTGAAGTCATTGTTCATGTAATGACAGAAAAAACACGAGAATTCTATAAGTTAGAGAAGTTATGGTCCATCGAGGAAGATGAAGATTAACCTAATTGCTGTTGGTAAAAAAATGCCTGACTGGATAGCCGATGGTATTGAGCATTACAAAAAGCAACTTCCTAAAAACTATAACTTTGAAATCACTTCAATTGAACCTCAAGGCAGGAAAGCAAAAAACCCTGAGATGACAAAGAGTCTAGAAGAAAAATTAATTTTAGATGCCACCTCTAACTCAAACCTCTTAATTGCATTTGACGAGCTGGGAAAACAACAAACAAGCAAAGAGTTGTCCAAATCAATTGAAAACTGGCAGCTGAACTCTGATAGTGTTGCCTTGATTGTAGGTGGAGCAGATGGGCTTTCTAATAAAGTGAAACAGGAATGTCATTTAACCTGGGGGCTCTCAAAGCTTACATTCACTCACTCAATGGCTCGATTGCTCATAGTAGAACAAATCTATAGAGCATACACCCTACTCAGTAATCACCCCTATCATAGAAGCTAGATAGCTCTAAAGAATTGAATTGACGTTTTCAGGAGGCCTTCCGATAGCGACGCCTTTTTCTGTTCTAACGATAGGTCTCTCGATTAATATAGGGAACTCTAACATTGATTTTATAAGATGGTCTTCAGTTAATGACTTATCCGAAAGACCGAGCTCTTTATATTTAGCCTCCCCTTTACGAAGCAGGCCTCTAGCACTAATATTTAGGTCATATATTAACGACTTAAGTTCTGATTCACTCGGTGGGTTAACAAGATAATTAACAACCTCAAAGTCCACATCATTTTGTTCTAAAATAGCAAGAGTTGCTCTTGATTTTGAGCAGCGAGCATTGTGATAAATCTTAGCACTCATAGTAATTATTCATGAAAAAATATTTTATTATACTCCTCCTGATTGCTCCTTTTCATTCAAGCCAAGCGCTAAGTTTTGGTGAAGTAATGGACTCTGTGAAGAAGCTAATGCCCTGGTATGAATCTGTCCCAGAGCTTACCTTTGAACTGAGAGATACCAAAGGAAATATCTTTACAGAAAAAAATACGAAGGGTAAGTATTTGGTCATTAATTTCTGGGCTTCGTGGTGTACCCCTTGTTTGAAAGAGATACCAGCATTTGTAGAATTCTATAAAGAAAACTCTGGGCATGTAGAAATTCTGGGTTTAGATTTTGAGCCTGTTAATATTGAAGTAATTAATGAATTCGTTGAGCGTTTTTCTATCAACTATCCAATCATTCTCTATACTCATATTAATGACACTGAGTTCAATAAATTTGGAGAGATTGTCGGCATGCCTACAACAATAATTTACAGTCCTGAAGGTGAACTATTGCAAACCTTTATGGGAGAGATCACAGTGGAAGATCTTAATAAATATATATCACCAATCAATTAGATTACTGCATTATGATTTCACCACCAATAGCAGATGGACTCAATGAAAAACAGCAACAATCAGTCACTTTGTCAGAGGACATCAATGCTCTAATTCTTGCCGGTGCAGGAAGCGGGAAAACGCGAGTTTTAACACACCGAATTCATCACCTAGTATCTGAAAAGAATCATCATGCTGATGACATTCTTGCAGTCACCTTTACCAACAAGGCTGCGAATGAGATGAAGGAGAGACTCAGCGATCTTCTTAGACAACCTGTTGAGAGGATGTGGTTTGGAACTTTTCATTCCATTGCTCATAGAATTCTTAGAGCACATGCAGTCGAAGCAAATCTTACTCCAACATTTCAAATTCTGGATGCTGCAGACCAAAAAAGCATTATTAAACGTCTAATGAAGGAGAATGGAGTAGATGAAACTAAGTTCCCAATAAAGCAGGTCCAGTGGTTTATCAATCAACAAAAGGATGAGGGTATATCACCCCATGAAATAGATGCGGGTTATAACTTTTTTGTCAAACAAAGTGCTAAAGTATTTGATCTTTATGAAAAGCACTGCCAAGCAAATGATTTAGTCGATTTTGCAGGCCTTTTAATGAAAAGCTATGAGTTACTTAAAAATAACCAGATTTTATTGGATCATTATCAAAGTAAGTTTAAGCACATCCTTGTAGATGAGTTCCAAGATACCAATCGGATTCAATACCAATTTATCAAAATACTTCATAACGAAAGTAATCACATCTTCTGTGTGGGTGATGATGACCAGTCTATATATGGCTGGAGAGGCGCTAGAATTGAAAACATTCAAAAAATAGAGAATGACTTTAAACCAATACAGGTCATCAAACTTGAACAAAACTACCGATCTACGGGGAACATTTTAAGTGCCTCAAATGCGCTGATTGCTAATAATCAAAATCGACTTGAAAAATCACTTTGGACATCATCAGGTGATGGCGAATTAATTAATGTCTTCAATGCAAGAGACGATAGAGAAGAGGCAAATTATGTAGTCAGTGAAATACATAGTCAATTTAATCAGGGAAGAAACTTAGATGAATTTGCCATACTTTATCGTTCAAGGATTCAATCTCGGATCTTTGAAGATACTCTTCGACGAAATAATATTAATCATGTTATATATGGTGATGTACGTTTTTTTGAACGTAAAGAAATTAAAGATGCAATGGGCTATATACGCTTAGTTGAAAATACTTCAGATAATATAGCATTTGAGAGAATAGTGAACTTTCCAACACGTGGAATTGGACTTAAAACAATTGAAGTGATAAGGTCTCATGCAATTCAGAACAATACTAATCTATTCCAATCAGCAATTTCTATTAAAGATAGCCTTCCTGCGAGGGCAGCAAATGCACTTAAAAGCTTCATTGATTTAATTGAAAAGATAAATGAAAATACCAAAAACCTGATATTGAGTGAAAAAGTTGATTCAATCCTTATTCAGTCTGGACTAATGGATCACTATTCAAAAGACAAATCTAATAAAGCAGGTACCTCACGTGAATTTCTTGAAGAGCTCGTATCTGATGCAGCACAATATGTTCATGAAGAAGATAATGATATGAATGAGACTCAAGGCTTTATTGCTCAAAATACTCTTGATTCTAGCGGAGATGCCTATCAAAGTAATCAAGGCTCTGTTCAACTGATGACTGTTCATTCTGCAAAGGGGTTAGAATTTCCTGTAGTTTTTTTGGTTGGACTAGAGGAGAATTTATTCCCTTCACGTCAGAGCAATGAAGAAACTCATTTAATGGATGAAGAGAGAAGACTATGCTACGTTGGAATGACAAGAGCAATGCAATCCCTTACACTTTCATATGCAAGTAGGCGCTTTCTATATAAAGATTTTTTGTATTCAGAATATTCAAGATTTTTGGATGAAATTCCTAGGAACTTTTTAAACTATATTAAAAATCCTAATAGTAATTCTGTTATTACATCATTCGAAGATGTTAAAAACCCTCCCCAAAAAATGGTATCAAGCTCAAATGATTCTAAATACGCTATTGGCCAACTTGTCAGTCATGCTAAATTTGGACTAGGAACTATACTCAACTATGAGGGGAGTGGAGACTCAATCCGCCTTCAAATAAAGTTTCAGAAAGTAGGCACGAAGTGGCTAATTAGCGCTTATGCTAAGTTAGAAATCGTTTAGCCTTGAGACCAAGACATACCATCATTTCGCCAGCCATTAAGGTTTCCACGATGGTCGTTCTCATCCAAGTCACCCTCGAAACCACTAGCCACATGAGATACACATCTGAAGCCTTTACTTTGTAAGCACTTTAAGGCCTCATTAGACCTGAATCCACTCCTACAAATAAGAATAAGCTCAGTATCCATCACATCACTGCGATCGCTCAGTGCATCAATTACAGACTCATAAAAAGCATCTGGGTCAGACTCTAAATCTGGCTCATCAAACCACGGAATTAGAATTGAGTTATCCGGAAAACCTACGTACTTATGTTCAGCTCTTGTCCTGACATCAATCAAAACAGCCTCTGGATTCTCATTCATTCTCTCAACTGCCATTTTTGGCAGAAGGTTTCTTTTATAACTCATTTTATTTCCTGATATTTTTAAATAATGATACTCTAAGGTTGCTTTTTTCGAATAAAAAGTGCAATTGACTCCACATGAGCAGTCTGAGGAAACATGTCCATAACGCCAGCGCTCTCTAAGGAAAATCCTAAATCAATTAGCTTTGCAGTATCTCTTGCCAAGGTTGCTGGATTGCATGAAACATAGACAAGTCTCTCAACTTTGAGCTTAGGTAAAAGCTCAACAATTTCGATTGCGCCGGTTCTTGCTGGATCAATCAATGCTTTATTGTATGTCTTACCTCTGAACCATTCAAATCCTGTCACATCTTCGAATAGGTCTGCCTTATAAAACGATGCATTAGTAATATCGTTCGCTTTAGCGTTTTCTTTTGCTCTCTCGACAAGACCCTTATCCCCTTCTATACCAACAACACTATTCACATACCTTGAGATCGGGAGTGTGAAGTTGCCAAGACCACAAAAAAGATCAATGACATTATCATTTTTAGTTAAATTTAGGAGATCTAATGCCAGGTCAATCATTTTTTTGTTGAGTTCAAAATTAACCTGAGTGAAGTCATTAGGAAGGAAAGACATTTCAATTGAGTGGCCTGGAAGCGAGTATGTCAACTGAACTGAGTCTTGGAGAGGTTTAATTGTTTCTAGACCTCCACTCTGTAGGTACCATGTAATGGATAGTTTTTTTGCATACTCAACAAGAAGCTTTTCATCATTATCATTTAATGGCTGAAGGTGCCTTAAGATTAAAATTGTATCTTGCTCAGCAATCGCTACTTCAATCTGAGGAATTTGCTCTTTAATACTAAGCGACTCAATGCAATCAGAGAGTAGCTCAAGGTTGTCACCTAGGGAGGGATGCAAAACCTCACATCGACTCATAACTGTGACAAATGAAGATTTTCTCTCTCTGAAGCCAACTAGAACTTTCTCTTTTTTAGCAACATAACGAACTCCCAAACGGGCTTTTCGGCGATAGCCCCAACTCTCAACTTGAATTGGCTCTAACCAGTTTTTTGGTTGAACTTTTGCCTGTCCTGCAAAGGCACTTTGAAGCCAATCATTTTTTGCATTAATTTGATTTACACTGGATAGGTGTTGAAAGGAGCATCCACCACATATTCCATACACCGAGCACTTCGCCTCAATTCTGTCAGGAGAGGACTCAATGACCTCGACGATATCAGCCTCCTCATATTTAGCGCGAGATAGAGTTCTGGAGGCTATAACCTTTTCGCCTGGTAAGGCGCCCCTAGTAAAAATTACTTTGTTATCAATGTGAGAGATACCTCTTCCTTCATGAGAAAGAGACTCAATCTGAATTTCATAGACTTTAGGTTTTAACTTTCTTCTTCTAGACATCCAGAAGTTCCACCCAATGCTTGACTGGAATAGAGCTTCCTTTTTGAAGGTGCATTAAACATCCAATGTTGCTTGTTACTATCATGTTAGGTTTTGAAGCATTTAAATTTTCAATCTTGTTGTCTCTGAGCTGGTTTGATATTTTAGTCTCAAAAATTGAGTATGTACCTGCAGATCCGCAACAAATATGAGAATCCTTGACATTTTTTTTAATATATCCAAATTGGGAGAGTATTGACTCAACTAAGCCGCCCAATTGTTGTCCATGTTGCATCGTACATGGCTCATGATAAGTGACATTTAATTCTGATAGATTGAGACCACTTAAATCCCTGGTTGAGAGAAATTCAGCAATGTCTTTGGTTTTTGATGAGACAAATAACGCCTTTTGAAAATAAGGGTCAGAACTTTTAAAGAGCTTCGGATAATCCTTAATCATCACCCCGCATCCACTTGCACTAGAAATAATTGATTCCAATCCTGATTCAAGCTGTTGAGTCCAATGATCAATATTTCGTTTCACTTTTTTCAGTGCATCATCTTTGGCTGAAAGGTGCTGGTCTAGAGCCCCACAACACTGAGCCTGAGAAGACTCTAATACTTCAATATTCAGTTTGGACAATACATTCTTAATAGTATGGTTGATGTTTGGTGCAAGTGAAGGCTGAACGCAACCAGCCATCAAAAGAACTGTTGAGTTTACTTTTTCTGGCTTTGCAGATTTAGAAGTAATCTTGGAGATACGATAAAAATACCCGATAGGCCTAAAGACTATCGGAGATAGAAGAGTTTTTCTCACTATGTACCTATAAAGAGACTGCAACTTTCCTCTTTTAGGCTCCATAATATCTCGACCTATCTCAAGGAGCTGGCCATACTCGACGCCAGATGGGCAACTAGTTTCACATGAGCGACAGGTCAAGCATCGATCCATATGCCTCAATGATTTGAGGCTAAACTGGTTTTGCTCTAGAGCAGACTTAATTAAATAAATCCTGCCTCTTGGAGAGTCTAGCTCATCACCCAATAGCTGATAGGTTGGACAGGTTGCTAAGCAGAAACCGCAATGCACGCAAGACTCAATAATTTGAGTAGCTTTGTCTCTTATTGGCTCTGATATATTGATATTTTTAATATCTGCATACATTAAACGAATACTCCGTAAGGATCAAATACATCCTTAAGTCTTTTTTCAATTTGCTTTCTCAGAGGCGAATCACCGCTTCTCTTTTCCAGCCTAACGCTTCTTTCCTGGACCATTTTTTCAGGAAAGACCTTAAAACTGATCTGAGTTATCACCGCAAGCTTACCCATCGACCCTACTAAAAGCCTTGAGACATCATATCCAGCAACATTCTTCATGACTTGGCCACCAAAATTTAACAAATCACCCTTCCCATTTATGATTTGCACGCCCAACACACTGTCGGATAAGTCAGATCCTGAGGTTGAGTATAAAGACCCAATCGTTTTATTAGAATTCTCTATAAAGAAAGGAAGTGCCTGATTATTCTCTCCCAAAACCTGATTAATTTCTTTTATTAAGGTTCCTGATTTAACAGTAATAACTAGCTCTTCAGGAAAATACTCAACCACTCCAGAGTAAGAAATCATGTTCAATAATTCTGAACTAGAAGCGCTTGCAGAATTTGTTATTCTAAGCTGGCTTGCATTTCTAACTTTTTTTTGAATCTCTCCAATCGTTCGCATGATCAGAATCGCTCTAGCTCTGGGTGTGGAAGATTCCCATGATGAACATGCATATTTCCTAATTCAGCGCATCGATGAAGCGAGGGCACCGCCTTGCCTGGATTAAGAAGTGATTGAGGATCAAAAGCGGCTTTTATTTGATGGAAAACATCTAGCTCAGAATCACTATACTGGTAACACATGGCATCCAACTTTTCGACACCAACCCCATGCTCACCAGTAATACTTCCTCCCACATCTATGCAAAGCTTAAGTATTTCATTTCCAAACTCTTCTGTCTTCTCCAACTCGCCTGGCACTCCTGCGTCATATAAAATCAAAGGGTGAAGATTGCCATCACCTGCATGGAAAACATTAGCCACTCTTAAACTATAGTGCTTTGATAGGGCATTAATTTTTTCGAGAACATCGCCCAAATGTCTTTTGGGTATTGTTCCATCCATACAGTAATAGTCTGGTGATATTCTTCCAACGGCAGGAAAGGCTGACTTCCTACCCTTCCATAATAGAAGCCTCTCTTCCTCACTCTCTGAAACCCTTACTGAACAAGCCTTAGACAGTAAACTGAGCACTGTTTCCAAATCATTACTCACTAACTCATCTGACCCATCTAGCTCACATAGCAGCAATGCCTTTGATCCTAGAGGATAACCCGGTCTTGCAAACTCTTCAGAAGCCTCTATTGCAAACTCATCCATCATTTCAAGACCGGCTGGAATAATTCCGTTCTTTATGATGTCGGCAACTGCATTTGCACAATCTCTAACACTATCAAAACCAGCCATAACCAACTTAGCAACCTCGGGTTTTTTAGTCAGCTTTACGGTTATTTCTGTAATAATGCCTAGCAAACCTTCTGACCCAGTCATTAATGCTAGAAGGCCCAGGCCCTCATCCTGTCTCGAAAAAACTAATTCTTCCCCCTCAATATTCATTATTTTTATTGACTCAATATTGTGGACAGTTAAACCATATTTAAGGCAATGAACCCCGCCAGCATTTTCAGCAACATTACCACCAATTGTGCAAGCAATTTGAGATGAAGGATCCGGTGCATAATAGAGTCCATACTCATCTGCAGCCTCACTAATTGCTAAATTCCTAACGCCTGGCTCAACAATGGCTGTTTGCTCTTGTGGATTAATAGAGATGACTTTAGTCAACTTTGAGAGTCCCAATACTACACTGTCCTTTATAGGCATTGCGCCGCCAGATAACCCTGTTCCAGCCCCCCTAGTGACGATAGGTGTATTATTTTTTCGACAAATTTCCAGCACCTTTTTGATTTGAGTGATTTCATTTGGAAGAACAACAGCTAGTGGCTTTTGTTTATAAACGCTTAACCCATCACACTCAAAAGGGCGAGTATTTTCCTCACCACTAATGACAATGTTTTTCGGTAATGACTTACTTAACTGAGAAATTATTGACACCTTTGACCTTCAGTTGTTATCGGTATTTCTATCATAAAGAAAATAGACCCAATCGATTTAAAATTAAATTCAAGCGGTTATGAATTTAATTACTAATATTTTTTTTTATATCTTAGATAATTAACAAAAAATTATATCTTGTTTTTATTGGCTTTGAAGTATTGTGGTCACTGGCAGCAGGAATTTAAAACTAACCAATATAATAAAAATGAAATCATTCCTACCACCAAAGAGACTATTAATGGGTCCTGGTCCATCCGATGTACACTCCAGAATTTTAAATGCTATGGCCAGACAAACTATAGGGCATCTTGATCCTGCATTTATTGAAATGATGGATGAAACGAAGCAGATGTTAAAGTACGCATTCATGACTGAAAATGAATTAACCATGCCTATTTCAGCCCCGGGATCAGCTGGCATGGAGGCCTGCTTCGCAAACCTTGTTGAGCCTGGAGATAAAGTCATTGTATGCATTAATGGAGTATTTGGAACACGTATGAAGGAAAATGTCATTCGTGTTGGCGGTGAAGCAGTCATCATTAATGATGACTGGGGCATGCCGGTGGATCCGCAAAAAGTTGAACAAGCTTTAATCGATAACCCAGATGCTAAAATTTTAGCTTTTGTTCATGCAGAAACCTCTACAGGCGCTATATCAGATGCAAAGCAGCTCTGTGAATTAGCCAATAAGCATAGCTGCCTATCGATTGTTGATGCGGTTACCTCTTTGGCTGGCTCTGAGCTTAGGGTTGATGACTGGGGCATTGATGCGATCTATTCCGGCTCACAAAAATGCTTATCAGCAATGCCAGGATTATCTCCTGTTAGCTTTAGTGAAAAAGCTATACACAAATTTACAAACCGAAATACGCCGGTGACAAGCTGGTTCTTAGATCTTAATTTAGTGATGGGTTATTGGGGCAAAGGTGCAAAGCGTGCCTATCACCATACAGCCCCAGTCAATACGCTCTATGGACTGCATGAATCCTTAGTGATGCTGACTGAGGAGGGATTAGAAAGCTCTTGGGCGCGTCACAAAGAAAACCATCTGCTTCTCAGGGATGGCCTAAGCAAGCTTGGAATAAACTACTTGGTAGATGAATCAAGCAGACTTCCTCAGCTCAACAGCGTATATATTCCAGATGAAAGTGATGACGCAAAGGTTCGCTCAAGCTTGATGAATGACTTCAATATAGAGATTGGCGCAGGCCTTGGTGACCTGGCAGGTCAGATCTGGAGGATCGGTCTAATGGGACATACATCAAGAAAAGAAAACGTGGAGTTTTGCTTGTCAGCCCTTGAAAAGGCCTTATAAAAAAAACTTTACTAAGTTTTTATTTTCGCGAGCAACTCCTCATCGGTCTCGACTCTATCAGGATCTGGAAGGCAGCAATCTACGGGACAAACCTCAACGCACTGAGGGGTATCGAAATGACCCACACACTCAGTGCAAAGGTCACCATCAATTTCATAAATCTCTTCACCCATGTAAATAGCTTCATTCGGGCACTCAGGAACACAAACATCACAATTAATGCATTCATCTGTAATAAGCAAAGACATATAAAATTCCTTAATTTCTGTATTTAAATTACACAACCTAAAAAAGTCGTGACATTGAGTTTCTAACCCGTATATTTTAACGTAACAGGGCTAAAATATTGATGATTTTGGGTATCATTAATCATTTTATTTCTAAGGTTATCATGCGAAAAATTTTAGCTATCTTTTCAATTCTACTTTCAAGCCTATCATTTGCAAACCTAGAGGATGGAATCTATGCGCACCTCCAGACTTCTAAAGGTGAAATTATAGTTGAGCTAGCCTACAAAAAGGCACCCCTTACAGTAACAAACTTTATTGCTCTGGCTGAAGGCACAAAGCAGAGCAACAAAGCACTTGGCGCGCCCTTCTATGACGGTTTGACCTTTCATAGAGTTATTGATGAATTCATGATTCAGGGTGGAGATCCTAATGGTGATGGTACAGGTGGGCCTGGTTACAAGTTTGCTGATGAATTTAGTGATCTCATTCATGATGGTCCTGGAGTTCTATCAATGGCGAATTCTGGTCCTAATACCAACGGATCTCAATTCTTTATTACTCATGTGCCAACGCCTTGGCTTGATGGCAAGCATAGCGTATTTGGCATCGTCGTTCAGGGAATGGATGTGGTCAATGCAATTGTAAAAGGGGATACTCTAGATATTGTCAGAATTGAGCGAGTTGGCGATGAGGCCATACAATTTGTTGCAAATGAAGACTCGTTTAATGCATTAGTCTCAAGTGCAAACGAAGCTATTATTGCGCAAAAAAAGCTTTATCTTCAAAAATTTGAGTCCTATGTAGTTTCAAATTTTCCTGGTGCTACTCAAGATGAGCTTGGCTACTTCACAACTATCACTAAAGAAGGTAACGGGGATTTTGCAAGTCAAGGACAAATCGTTACTGTTGATATTGCGCTGAGTGCGAATACTGGAGAAATTATGCGTCCTCCAGGAAGCCCTATCCCTTTTCCTCTGGGTACAGGAGAGATTATCAGCATCATTGAGACTAATGTTCAAAAAATGACGATCGGTGAGGAGCGCACCGCAATAGCGACCTATGAATCAGTCTTCGGGAGTGCGCCAAGTGGTAACATCCCTCAAGATGCCTTCTTAATTTTTGATCTTATATTAATTTCTGCTGAGGACAACTAAATATGTTTCTGGAGCTTTTAAGCTTTCTCTCATCACTTGATACTGGCTTTAATGTTCTTAGCTATTTAACTGTCAGAGCGGTCTTCGCAATGATGACAGCGCTCCTGATTACCTTACTACTGGGTAAGTGGATTATTGGAAAGCTTCAAGATTATCAAATTGGGCAAGTCATTCGTGACGATGGACCTGAAACGCACCTTGAAAAGAAAGGCACTCCTACGATGGGTGGCGTCCTGATTTTCTTTGCTTTTTTTGTCAGCGTATTAATTTGGGGTGACTGGAGAAATCCATTCCTGTGGATAGTCATTGTTACCGCACTTTTGTTCAGTTCGATAGGTTTTATTGATGACTATTTAAAGATCAAAAAACAGAACTCTGACGGGCTCAGTCGAAGACAAAAAATATCAGCTCAATCAATAAGTACTCTTTTCATATGCCTTTGGTTACTCAGTCTTAATTCACAGACCATAGGAGCCGAACTCTTAATTCCTTTCTTTAAGGATTTAATTATTCCGCTGAACGCATTAGGATTTTTAGTTATTGGTTGGTTTGCAATTGTTGGAGGATCAAACTCTGTCAACTTAACCGATGGTTTGGATGGGCTGGCTATCATGCCAGTTATTATTATCAGCGGAGCACTCGCCGTCTTTGCCTATATTGGTGGAAACTATAATTTTTCTGCCTATCTTAACATGCCATTCATGCCTGGTACAGGTGAGGCATTTGTTTTGTGTGCAGCTCTCATAGGAGCTGGCTTTGGCTTCTTATGGTTTAATACCTTCCCCGCTGAAATCTTTATGGGAGATACTGGATCTTTGTCATTAGGAGCAGTGTTAGCTGTGATTGCTATCATTGTCCATCAAGAGATACTATTGATTCTCATGGGCGGTATATTTGTAGCCGAAACCTTGTCAGTCATCATACAAATTGGTTACTACAAGAGAACACAAAAAAGGTTCTTTTTGATGGCACCTATTCATCACCACTTTGAAAAGAAAGGTCTAAAAGAACCGAAGATTATTGTGCGCTTTTGGATTATCACAATAATACTTGTTCTAATTAGCTTGGCAAGTATCAAGATTAGATAACTCACCAAAGAATTGAACTGTAAAATACTATCTCATGAGTATTAAATCAGATAAATGGATCCAAAGAATGTCTCAAGAAAGTGAGATGATTACTCCATTTGAGCCGCAACAAATTCGTAAGTCAGAGAATCAGAAGATTATCTCTTACGGAACCTCAAGCTATGGCTATGATGTTAGGTGCTCAACCGAATTTAAAATCTTTACCAACATCAATCACAACATCGTAGACCCTAAAAATTTTGATGAACAGAGCTTTGTCGAGGTCAATGCTGATGAATGCATAATTCCGCCCAACTCTTTTGCTCTAGCAAGTACAGTTGAGTACTTTAAAATCCCAAGATCAACGCTTGTCATTTGTCTTGGAAAATCAACCTATGCAAGGTGTGGAATCATTGTCAATGTCACCCCACTTGAGCCTGAATGGGAGGGGCATGTGACTCTTGAATTTTCAAATACAACTCCCCTTCCAGCTAAGATTTATGCGAATGAAGGCGTAGCCCAAATGCTCTTTTTTGAGTCTGACGAGATGTGTGAAACCTCCTACAAAGATAGAAACGGAAAATACCAAGGCCAAACGGGTGTTACCCTCCCTAAGGCTTAATCACTATGTCTGAAATCTCTAAGCGTCGTACCTTTGCGATCATTTCTCATCCCGATGCAGGCAAGACGACCGTTACAGAAAAACTCTTACTTTATGGCGGAGCTATCAAAACTGCAGGAAGCGTTAAAGCCAGAAAGGCGGATACTCATGCAACGAGTGACTGGATGGAAATGGAAAAGGAGAGAGGCATCTCTGTTACCTCCTCTGTAATGCAGTTTCCCTATAATAACCATGTCATTAATCTCTTAGATACTCCTGGGCATGAAGACTTTTCGGAGGACACGTACCGAACTCTGACCGCTGTTGACTCGGCATTAATGGTTATCGATGTTGCTAAAGGTGTTGAGCAAAGAACCATAAAACTAATGGAGGTTTGTAGGCTTAGAGATACACCAATACTGACCTTCATTAATAAGCTCGATCGAGAGGGTAAAGAGCCTATAGAGCTCCTCGATGAGGTCGAATCAGTTTTGAATATTGAGTGCTCTCCGATTACTTGGCCAATTGGAATGGGTAAGGGCTTTAAGGGCGTTTATCATTTACTTGAAGACAAGGTTTATCTCTTTGAAAGCGGGAAAAATGCGAGTATCGGTGACAATACCATTATTGATGGAATCAACAATACTCAGCTTGACGAAGTTTTGGGTGAGCATATGGCAAACGAGGCTCGTGATGAGATTGAGCTGATTTCTGGGACAACAAACCCTTTTAATATTAATGATTTTCTGGAAGGAAAACAAACCCCAGTATTTTTTGGCTCAGCAATTAACAATTTTGGAATTGAAAACCTACTGGATGGTTTTATAGACTATGCTCCAACTCCTCAGGGACGTGAGAGTGATACAAGGGTAGTCATGCCAGATGAAAATAAACTGTCGGGCTTTGTTTTTAAAATTCAAGCCAATATGGACCCAAAACACCATGATCGCTTAGCCTTTATGAGGATTGTGAGTGGCGAGTATCAGAAAGGAATGAAAGTCCTTCAAGTCTCAACTGGTAAACAAATAAAGATTGCTAATGCAGTAACCTTTATGTCAAGAGAGAGAAGCGCAACTGAACTAGCTCATGCTGGCGATGTGATTGGGATTCATAATCATGGAGGTATTGGTATAGGTGACACCTTCACTCAAGGCGAGAAAATTAATTTTCAGGGTATCCCTAACTTTGCTCCAGAGCTATTTAGAAGGGCTCAGCTCAAAGATCCTCTCAAAGCGAAGGCCCTTCAGAAGGGCTTAGATCAACTCTCAGAAGAAGGTGCGACGCAGGTTTTTCGTCCAGTATCAAACAGCTCTCAAATTTTAGGGGCTGTCGGTATATTACAGTTCGATGTTGTTGCTCACAGACTCAAATATGAGTACGGTGTTGACTGTCAATTTGAAACAATCAATGTTGCAACAGCTAGATGGGTCAGCGGCTCAGACAATGACATTGAACAACTGAAGATAAAAGCTGGAAACAACATAGCTATTGATAGTGCGGGCATGCTAACTTATTTAGCGCCGAGCATGGTTAACCTTCAGCTTACTCTAGAGCGGCATCCAGATTTAGCGTTCAGCGCTACAAGGGAGCACTAATTATCAACAGCCTCTAGTGGCTGAACAACCTCAGCGATATCCTTCTTATTTAGGTAGCCAACATCTGATCCATTCGAATCTTGCACTATGCAGCAATCAGCATTTTGCCTAAGCATCTCGCATAAAACAGAATCAACTGAATCCATTTCATTGACCTTAATGTTAGAAGAGCCCTTTTCTGGCTTAACATTAGTCATAACTGAATTTGCATGAAGAACATGGGAGCGGTTCACTTTTTTGACGAAGTCTCTTACATAGTCATCAGCTGGAGACATTAAGATCTCCTGAGAAGTACCATGCTGAACGAGCTCTCCACCATTAAGGATAGCAATTCGATCTCCAATCTTAAGAGCCTCATCAAGATCATGAGTAATGAAAATAATCGTCTTATGAAGCTCCTCTTGAAGCTCTAGTAGCAAATCTTGCATATCACTTCGAATGAGAGGGTCCAGGGCACTAAACGCCTCATCCATCATCAGAATCTCAGTATCACAGGTCAGGGCCCTAGCAAGACCTACACGCTGCTGCATACCACCTGACAACTGAGAGGGATAGCGATCTTCATAACCAGTCAAACCTACTCGGTCAATCCACCTCTTTGCTCTAGTCGTTGCCTCGTCAACTTTAATGCCTTGCAAATGAACACCAAGGCAAACATTATCCATAATCGTTTTATGAGGAAGCAGAGCGAAGCTTTGAAACACCATCGCAGTTTTTTGCTGCCTAAACTGCCTCAACTTCTCCATTGGCATCTGAATGACATCCTCTCCACCGATCATGATTGATCCAGCGGTTGGCTCAATGAGTCTGTTAATGTGTCGAATCAGTGTTGACTTCCCTGATCCAGAAAGCCCCATAATCACTTCAATATTTTTGTTAGCTAATTCAAGATTGATATTACTCAGGCCAAGAACATGCTTATGCTCCTTAAGAAGATCATCTTTACCCATTCCATTATCAACATGCTTAAGAACAGCCTGAGCTTTCGGACCGAAAATCTTGGTCAGGTTAGAAATTTTTACTTTAATATCCTGCGTCATAGTACGTCTCCTGAGCGGTGCTTCTGTATTCTGGTACCAAATGCCTGTGAAACTCTATCAAAAATGACAGCGAGAGCAACAATTGCCAAGCCATTCAGCATACCCATTGATAGGAATTGATTTTGAACCGCTTGAAGAACTGGTAGTCCGAGTCCTGCAACTCCGATCATATGGTTTGGTTAATACCGGCAAAAATATTAGGTAGTGCCAGTGGCATTTGGACCATAAATAGTCTTTGCCTGTAGGTAGCTCCGAATGCATCAGCAGCCTCCATGGCCTCTTTATCAACTAATCGAATACCTAAGTTTGTTAACCTTAC